>CALGPD010000298.1 GCA_937960625.1 uncultured Spirochaetia bacterium
CTTTAATCATTGGCGCTATAATAATGGTTGCGGTAATGAAATTAATAGGTATGAGATTTAATTTATATAATATCACCGCAATTCCATTATTGCTTGGAATGGGGGTTGATGACGGTGTACATATAACGCAAAGGTATATAAACGAAGGGTATAAAAACCTTTCAGATGTATTACAGCACACCGGTAAAGCCGTTGTATTAACCACGCTAACAACAATGGTTAGTTTTGGCGCGCTTGGGTTTATGGCACATCACATTGGAATGGCTAGTTTCGGTATACTCGTTTTTATAGGTATGGCAGCAGCCATGATAGTGAGTGTTGTATTACTGCCGCCGTTGTTACATGTATTTTTAAGAAAAATCGGATTAAATATTAACTCACATAAAGGAGAATAAAATGAAAAAAATTAAATTATTCCTAACAATTATAACAATAACGTTTTTAATGCAAAATGCGTTTGCATTATCCGGCCATGAGATTTTAACAAGGTCGGAACGGTCAACCCAACCGCGTACAAGCAGGGCATTTGTAATAATGAAAGTTTACACAGGGTATGATTCATACCGGACAGTAAAAATGAAATCTTATACATTGGGTTCGAATATGAGTTACAGCGAATACGTTTATCCTAAAAATATCTACGGCTTGAAATACTTATCCCGGGGCGATAGTATCTGGATGTATTATCCCAGAACGAATAGAGTTAGAAAGCTTGCAAAACATCTTGAAAAACGCCCTATCAGCGGAGTAGGCGGGGATTTTGCGGCCCGTGACATGAAACAGGTAAAGTGGAGTGAAAAATATCATGCCCGTTTACTTAAAACGGAAAACGGCAAATACGTTATTGAGGCAAGAGGTAAAAGGAGCGGAACGTATAAAAAACTCGTTATTTATATAAACAAGTCTAATTTTGTTCCTGTGAAAACTGATTATTACAACGAATACGGAAGAAAGTTTAAAACTCTTTATATGAAAAATTATACAAAAATCAAAGATGTCTGGTTTGCTAAAAAACTTGAAATGTTTAGTTATGAACGCGATGCTAAAACAGTAATTGAAATGAAAGCTGTAAGCGTTAATATACTGGTTAACAGGCAATATTTTAGTGTAAGTAATTTAAAGAGGTAATATCATGGCTAAGAAACCAAAATATATAATTTTTGAAAATTACGTTATTAATATGCTCATGCTTTCAACTCTGGCAATTGGTTTTATAGCATTGATTAAATTCAACATATGGATGATTATTTCCTATGCCGGAGTTATTATTCTAAGTTTTTTAGCAATTTCAAAAGTTTATTGCTCCAAATGCCCGGTAAAAAGTAAAGCATGTATTCACTATATACCGGGTAAGTTAGCAATGCTGTTTAAAGACAAAAAACATATTCCTTATAAATGGACTGACTGGTTAATTTTTGCCATAATAATGATTATTCTACACGGGTTTCCGCAATTTGCATTGATTAAAAATAAAGCATTGCTAATATTATTTTGGACCGCAACAGTATTATATATAATGGGGATATTTACAAGGCTTTGTATAAGGTGCTTTAATAGAAAGTGTACGTTGTGTAGAAATAAAAAATTCTGCTAGATTATTTTTTGGGAGATTTATAATGAAACTAAAATTGTTAATTATTGTGGTAATATTGTTTTCGATTTCAAACATCTTGCTTTGTGCGGAAAAATCAGGTGCTGACAATTCTCCTGCAAATGAAAATGCCGATGAAAGTAATAAAAATCAGGAAAGCGAAAAATATTTTTCTGAAAAGCCAAGCTTGAAAACTCGTTTTGGAGGCAATATTGAAACTGGTGTTTATTTAACTCACGAAGCAATAAATTCCCGTGCCACAATTGGCAGTATTAACGAAATCAGGCTTAATGCAAGTATAACATACGGCACTTTATTTAAAGTTTACATTGAGCCTATGTTTAAAGGGTATTACGGAGCGAGGAATAACTATTATCTTTTTTCACGTTACGGTGTTTTCACCCAGGAGCAAACAGATGCTTACGAAAATCTTAAATCTTTAGGAATGAATACAAATGAACAGCTTAATATTGACAGGGGTTGGGTGCAGATATATAAAAGCTTTTTTAAAATAAGAGCAGGAAAGCAGATTATCGCATGGGCAAGAGCTTATTCATACAATCCAACGGATAAAATAAATATTCCAAACCCGTTAGACCCAACAGCGCTTAATCCAGGAGTTATGGGTTTAACTTATGAGTTTAGAATCTTTGAAGACTTTAATACAAACAGGGCAATGTTTATAACGGGTTATTTCGTTTTGCAGGATAAACTTTTGAAAAACACCCCCGCGGGAATTAAAACGCGTTTCAATTTTGGAACAACGGAGTTTGCATTATCGTATATTTACGAGGCCAAGGAAGACGCTTTATACCCGTCAGGCTATAAACGAAAATCCCATATAGGTTTTGATTTTTTCACACAGTTTTTAGGCATAGGGTTTTATATAGAAACAACGTATAGACTTGAACAGGAAAAAGACCGGGATTTTAGTTCTCAGCTCCTTGCAGCTGTGGGGGTATCCACAACGTTTAGTTTTAAAATGTCTATGCGCATTGAATATATTTACTACGGTCCGGGTAAAACGGATAAAAGCAGTTACGCGCCTGAAAAAATCGTTGCTATGTCAAATTATTTTATGGCACGGCATTACGTTTTTTTTATGTTTGACGGAGACGCAAGCAGGATTGTGTGGTTCGGTTTAAGCGGATTTTTTAACGTTGTTGATTTCAGCATAACACTAATCCCGCAAATAAAGCTTACGGTGATTGAAAACGTTGCGGTGGAAATCGGCGCTTTTATTTTCATGGGAAGGGATAATTCGGAAATGAATGGCCGGTTTACGTTAACGGATTATAAAACATTTACACCAAAGAAAACGGATTTAGCGGAAACGCAAGTATATACAAAGGTTAAAGTTAGTTTTTAATTGGTTGATTAATATATATTTTTGGAATATAACGAATTAAGAAAGTCACATTAATTATTTTTGGGTTAATATACTTTTTGGAAAGGTTTAAAAATGATTTCAGAAATTGATAAATCAAAAATTATTGATTTAG
>CALGPD010000299.1 GCA_937960625.1 uncultured Spirochaetia bacterium
TATCTATTATAATTACAGTGGTTTTAGTACTAGGCTTAACCGGAGTTGCTTCCGCGGGAATTAAAGTTGAATTAAGCAATGAAGCAGCAGTACAAATAGCTTTAGGAGGAGCGACTCAATATCAAGAATGGGTTGACGAGTTTTCAAAAACATGGGATTCTCTTTCAGGAATAAGCGCTTCATCATTTACCATTGCAAACTCTTCTTCATCATATATTGGAAACGCAAAAATAGGGCTTTTCACAGTTGGAGTTATTATTAACCCCACTTATATATTGAACCCAAAACTTGAAAGCGGTTCAGGGGAAGGCTATGATGATTTTGTTGGCGCAGGGTTAAACGCAACACTTATTGGCGGATTTAATATATCAAAATCCATGGATATTATTGTTCACGTATTCTACCTTCCTACAGTAACTTATCAGGATCTTGAAGTTAATTTATTTACAATTGGTGCAGCATGGAGATGGAGGATTTTTAGAAGTATGTGGGGCGGTGGAACAGGTATTGAAGGCCTTGTTTTACAAGTAGGTATAGGTGGTGCGAAAACCAATATTAGTTACAAAAATAATTCTTTAAATATGACTATTACAAATGACGGAGTTGATTCTGAAATCAATAATATAGATGCAGAATTTAGTATTAAAAACTTTTACGTTGATGCCAATGTTATATTTTATTTCCGGTTGATATACTTTATGACAATTAGTGCAGGAGCAGGGGCAAATTTATCGATTTCATCCAATGAAATTGATGCTACCTCTACAAATGCAACTGTATCCGGAGTGACAACGGATATTAGTTTAACCGGTGATGCAAGTAAAACCGCGTTTTTACCATATGTTCAAGCAGGTTTAACATTCAATATTGCAGTAGTTAAACTTGATTTCATGGGAAAACTGTTATTTAACAGTTCATTAACAGAAAAAGGATATATTTTAAATGCTGCTTTCGCATTCAGAGTAGATATTTAATAACTTTCATTATAAACATTCAAAGCCGCATAATACAGTGCGGCTTTTTTAATTGTGTTTCTAATTAAGGTGATTTTGTAATATAACAAGGAAGCGGATATTATAATTTATTTATTTCGTTAATAGATAGGTTTGTTATCCGGCTAATTGTTTCTATATCAAAACCTTCTTTTAACATCTTCTTAGTAGTTATTTCCTTTTCTTCTTCTCTACCTTCTTCCCTTAAGTTATCCGCAAGTTCGCTTAATATGGACTTCGCCTCCTTAATGCTGTTTATCCGGCCAATTTGTTTTAAACTTAACTCTGAACGAAACGTATTGCCAAGCCAAACTCTAATATCTATTATATTCTCTTTTTCCAAAAAAGCAATAACCTTATCAACACTCAGGGAAATTTTTTCAGCTTCATTATGCATCTCAAAATAAAATACAGCTACAACGAGGTTTTTTAACTTATCAAGAGTTTCATCAGCAACGTCTATTTCTGAAATCAAATAATATTCAAAATTGGGAATATACTTTTGTGTTAATCAAAAATCATTCTTAGTATAAACTTTACCCCAGTGAACGGTTAAGTCTCCGGATAAATAGAGTTTCACGGCCTCAACCAGAGCTTCGGCTTCCAGCGATTGTCCTGTTTTTTTTATGGTTTCCACGTTGTCTTTGTCAGATATGGTAAAAGCCCGTTGTGATATAATAGGGCCCTGATCCAAATCCATGGTAACGAAATGCGCTGTAACTCCGGCAACGCGAACGCCTTTTTCATGCGCCTGACGGTAAGCCTGTGCGCCGGGAAACGCGGGGAGCAGGGAAGGGTGAATGTTTATAATCCTGTGTTCATATCTCCAGACAAAATCCGGGGATAATATTTTCATGTACCGCGCGAGCACGATGAAATCAACTTCACGTTCTTCGAGTTTTTTCAGCATACCCGTTTCGTTTTCATGCCTGTCAGAAGAGTTGTATACCGAGAAATCTATGTTGTGTTGTTCCGCGATACGGCTTAAATCGTCACGGCTTCCGATTATGCAGGGAATATCAACATTAAGACTGCCCTGTTTATATTCATCGAGAATAGCGTTTAGGCAATGCATTTCTTTGGTAACGAGTATGCCCATTTTGGGTTTATCAATAGAACCCGGGAACCTTACTTTTACTTCCATGCCTATTTCTTTTGCGAGCGCAACGAGTTTTTGTTCAAGTTGTTTTTTGCTGCAGCTCATGTTGGATGTGTCAGCATGTAAAGTCATTGAAAACATGCCTTTGATAACGTTTTGGTCTAAATCTTCTATATTTACGTTGTTTTTAAATAAAAACATTGTAAAACGCGCTATTACGCCTTTTTTATCATTGCCGATTACCGTTATTTCAGTGTATTTCCTATTGTACAATTATTTCTCCTGATATTTTAATCGGTTAAGTATTTTATCCGTAAAGTATTAAAATCCGATTTTATCAGTTTTGGGTACTTTGATTTTAAAAAGCGGTATGCGTATGTTTTGTATTTATCAAACATATTTGATATATTTTTTTTAAACATATCTTTCCACGAAGAAAACTCAAGGCGTTCAAGAATTTTGTCAAGGAAGGCAAAAAATCTTGATGAGATTTCTGTTTTTATAATATCCGGTGTTTCATGATTAACACTGAAAACTCCGGCATAATAAATACCGCCGGCTTTGATTTCAAAATTGGTTTTATCATAAGATTCTGAAGTGAATTTAAGTTCAATTGATATTTGTCTATATAATCCGCTTTTTGCAAGCGATTTTGTGTCAAGAAAAAGCCATCTTACGTTTTTAATTGCATATTGACCGATTGGTATATCAACAATGAGAAAGCCTTTTTCATAAATAAATACTTGTGCTTTATATTCATCATTTGTTTGCAGGTTAATTAAAACGAGTTCTCTCAGTCCTTCTTCAATCATTCCCGGGTATATATAGTTTATCTGCCCAAAAACCAGACAATGGTTTTTGTCAGTCTGATTGCGTATTATTTTATCAGAGCAGCTAACCAAGAAGATTAATATTACAACAAAGTGTTTAAATTTCATGAATATTTACCGGCCAAGACAATATAACTAATTAATATGCTATATCTATTAATTTAACATTAATTGGAATAATCGTAAAAACAAAATTATATTATAGTTGAAAAAATGAAAATATTTATTTATATGATTATTATAACACTAGTATATTTGAATAAGTACAAAAAATAATTGTAATTTTTTTTCTTTAATATTCATATATAAAAATTCTTGACATTAGTTTAGTAAAAAGATATGCTGAATAATATTAAATATTATGGTGGTTAAAATGTCTAAAGATATTAAAGCCCTGGAAGAAAAAGTAAAAAATTTAGAACAGAACCTTGCGCAAAAAGAGAGAGAAATTACATATCTTTCAAAATTAGTTAATGCTTTTGAAAAAGTCGGTACCATGTCACGCAACGAGTTAATTGAGAGTGAAGAAGAACTTCAAGCTTTTGAGACAGTTGAGGAGCTTTCCCGGCAGGAAAAGATTGAAATGAAAGAAACCATTAATGCTTACGAGCATGTACAGGAACTTTCCAATCATGAAAAAAAAGAAATGTCAGAAACCATTGATGCTTATGAACACGTACAGGAACTTGCTCAGGATGAAAAAAAACAGATGGCTGGAACCATAGAAGCATATGAGCATCTTCAGGAATATTCAACAAAAGAAATGCAAAATTTGCAGGATACGGTAAAAGCATTTGAAGCAAATCAGGATTTAACCAATATGGAACTTGATTTTTTAATGCAGACTGTAAATGCATATGAAAATATTCAATCACTTTCAAAAACTGAAATTGACGATTTAGTTCAAACCATTCAAGCTTATCAGCATACTCAGGAACTATCAAGAGAAGAATTACTAATATCAAAAGATAGAATTATTGAAAAAATGCAGATAATTGAAAAAATGTTTCAAGAACTTAATCAAGCATATGGTATTATTCTTCAAGAAGAAAAATCTGATAATCCTGATACTGCTAAAATTTCAAAACAGTTAAATATTATCAAGCATTTTGAAAAAATTAAGGAATTGACTGTTAAAGAACTTCAAGAAGAACAAATTAGAAAAAACGGATGACCGAAGACCGGTTTATAAATTACATTTCGAAAAACGTTAAAAATAATATTATTGGTGATGATTGCGCTGTCATTCCTTTGGAAAATTTTTCGCATGATTCAGAAAAAATTTCCGGACAATACGTTTTAATTGCAACTGATACAATTAATGAGAAAGTTCATTTCAGCCTTGATTATTTTTCTTTATATGACATAGGGTATAAAAGTCTGGCTGTTAATTTAAGCGATATTGCGGCCTGTGCGGGAATTCCGTTATATTATCAGGTTAGTTTAACCGTTCCTCCATATATAAAACCTGAGATGCTTGAGCATGTTTATAAAGGTTTTGAAACCCTATCAAATAAATATAATTTAATTCTTAGCGGAGGGGATACTGTTGCAGGAAGGTTTTTGTCTATTTGCGTTACTGTTATTGGAAAAACATCGAATCCGGTTTTGCGTAAAAACGCAGGGCGTGGAGAGAACGTTTATGTAACCGGAGAATTAGGTAGTTCTTCTTATGCGCTGGATTTGTTTCAGAAAAAATTGAAAGTGCCTGATAGTTTAAAGAAAAAACACCTAACACCCGAACCACGTATCAATGTTTTGAATAATTTAATGAAAACGAATAAAATTACTTCCTGTATAGATATTAGTGACGGTTTGGCTTTAGATATTTACAGATTAAAATCTGCTGCCACGGGTTTTGAAATTAATTATAATGATATTCCAAAAAGTGATGAACTAAAAAAAATGGACATTGAAGAACAGTTAGGCCATATGCTTAACGGTGGAGAGGACTTTGAACTGCTTTTTACATCGCCTGATGATATTAAAAACGAAGATGTTTATAAGATAGGCACAACGAATAAAACGGGAAAAGCAGAGTTAATAATTAATAATAACAGATGTGTTTTTAACCCCAAACCATATAAACATTTTTAATACTAAAACTTGACTATCAGTATAGTAAAAATTATTATAAGAAAGTACAACGGGTTTTGGTTTAAGATAGCGGTTTTTATAAATTTTGCTAAATACTTAATGTTTAGCAATAATTATAACAATCATTACCTTTCCGGCCAGATAATCCGTAATTAGCTTACTAAATTTATTTACTTAAAGGATGTTAAAATGAGCGGAGATAATAACGAAAATAGTAAAACACATGAAATTTTGAAAGGCGACCATTATCTGCCTGATAAATTAACAATTATCCCTGTGCAACATAGGCCTGTTTTTCCCGGTATGGTAACACCGTTGCTCGTTACTAAAAGTAAATTTTCCGTTGCTGCTGCAAATCAACTTGAGGCAAAATATCACGTTGGATTAATACTTGTAAAAGATGAAGATAAGGAAATAACCCCGGATAATCTTTATAATCTTGGAACGGTTTCTGTGATATTAAAAAAAATCAATCTGCCTGAGGGCGGAACTAACTTTCTTATAAGTTCTATAAAAAGGTTTAAGGTTAAAAAATTTATCACTGAATCTCCGGTAATTACTGCCGAGATAGAATATTTCCCTGAAGAAACTATTGATTATTCCGAGGATATTCAGGTTAAAGCGTATTTAAGAAGTATTTTTAACCTTCTTAAAACCATTTCCGAGAACAACCCGCTTTTTCTTGAGCAAATCAAACTTACAATGGCAAATGTAGAGGATCCGCACAAAGTCGCAGATCAAATTTCAGGTATGCTTAATTTAAAAAAGCATGAGTATCAGGAATTAATAGAACTCATTGACTTAAAAAAACGTTTATCCAAAATTCTTGAACATCTTGAAAATGAGAGAAAACTCGTTGAAGTTCAACAGAAAATTTACAATGAAATAAATGATAAAATAGATAAGCAGCAAAGGGAGTTCTATTTACGTGAGCAGTTAAAACAAATCAAAAAAGAGCTTGGAATGGATCAAGATGAGAAAAGCATGGCTTTAAGAAAAATCCGTGAAAAGCTTGATGAACTTACGCTTGAAGGCGAGGCCAAAGATAAAACAGAGGAAGAATTTGAAAAACTAAAAAACATGGACCCGCGCTCAAGTGAATATACAGTAACGCATAATTATCTTGATTTAATATGTTCACTGCCATGGAAGCAGAAAACAGAAGAAATACTCGATATCGAACGCGCCCGTAAAATCCTTGATAAAGAACACTATGACCTTGATGATGTAAAACAAAGAATACTTGAGTTTTTAGCTGTCCGCAAATTAAACCCTGATACCAAAGCAAATATTATCTGTCTTGTAGGTCCTCCGGGTGTTGGAAAAACTTCTATAGGAAAATCAATCGCCTCAGCTTTAAACAGAAAATTTTTCCGTTTTTCCGTTGGCGGTATGCGTGATGAGGCGGAAGTAAAAGGCCATAGGCGTACTTATGTTGGAGCAATGCCGGGTAAAATTGTAAACGGGTTGAAAATTTGTAAAACTAAAAATCCCGTTTTCATGATAGACGAGATTGATAAAATGGGGCAGCATTCAGTTTCCGGTGACCCTGCTTCAGCAATGCTTGAAGTGCTTGACCCTGAGCAGAACACCGAGTTTAGAGACAATTATCTTGACTTGCCTTTTGATTTATCGCAGGTGTTTTTTATAACAACGGCTAATACGTTGGATACAATCCCTAGAGTATTGCTTGACAGGATGGAAGTTATCCGCATGTCCGGTTATATCAATGAAGAGAAAATTGAAATTGCAAAGAAATTTTTAATTCCAAAGCAATTTAAAATGCACGGATTAAAGAAAAATGAAATTAAGTTTTCCAAGAAATCCCTATCATATATTATTGAGAAATATTCCAGAGAGGCAGGCCTTCGTAATTTTGAAAGGCTGATTGAAAAAATCGCCCGTAAAACTGCTTATTTAAAAGTAAGCGCAAAACAAGTCCCTGAGACTATTGATGAAGAGACTATCCGCGAGTTTTTAGGCCCTGAGAAATTTCTGCAGGACCCAGCTGATAAAGTAAAAAAACCCGGGATTGTTAACGGCCTTGCATGGACACAAATGGGCGGGGCTACATTAATGATAGAGAGCATTGCAATTCCGCAAAAGGATAAAAAAGGCGGGCTTAAAATAACCGGTCAGCTTGGAGACGTTATGAATGAATCCGTGCAGATTGCTTATTCATATGTTAAATCCATCGCTAAGAACTACGGCGCTTCTCAAGACTTTTTTAATTCTAATTTTTTACACCTTCACGTTCCTGCGGGAGCAACACCTAAAGACGGGCCTTCTGCGGGAATAACCATGGCAACGAGTTTATTATCTTTGGCATTAAATAAAAAAGTAAAGCCTAAGTTCGGCATGACCGGCGAGCTTACTTTATCAGGCCTTGTTCTACCCATCGGGGGATTAAAAGAAAAGGTTATTGCAGCCAAAAGGGCAGGTATAAAAAACGTTATTTTGCCGAAAGACAACGAAAATGACCTTGCTGAAATTCCGGATAATGTTAAGAAAGGTATGTTTTTTTATCCGGTTTCCGTTGTTAATGAAGTGTTTGAATTAGTTTTATAAAGAAAAATTTTCTTCTTGAAATAAAACTAAAAATGTTATATAAAGGATATGTAAGCAGTTTTTTATATTTTTTATATAATAGGGGGATTCGTTTTGAAAAAAAGATATAAATTTTTTTGGATATTTTTGTTCTTTTTTTTAAATGTTTCATTATACTCAGCCTCAATATCAGGCCGTGCTGTTTATAAAAACGGCAGGCCAATTTATAAACTTAGGATTCTTTGCACATCCACGTATAGCACTTACGTTACTCATACAGACGCAAGAGGTTTTTATAGATTCGTCTTATCCGACCATCTGCACATCCGATATTATATTTCGATTATTCTTCCCAGCGGAAGAAAAGTTGAAATAGGCAGCCGGCCTATATACGGTATGCATGAAACTGTGGATATTAGGCTTCTGGTAAACAGTTTGAAGGATTTGTAAGGCGCTTTG
>CALGPD010000300.1 GCA_937960625.1 uncultured Spirochaetia bacterium
GGATTAATGATGTAGGGCATCTTGATAATTTTGCCGAGTACACCTTAAAATGCATTGAACATCTAAGTGATTATATGTTGGATATAACACCGGAAAACACATTGGTTTTATGTTCAACAAAAGTATTGGAAATGTATAAAGACTTAGGTTTTAATATTTTGCCCTGTGAACTTGAAAACCATGATAATTGGAAATATAAGACTATGCTGCCATGGGAATTGGTTGAAAAAATTGCCTCAAATAAAAAAAATGAAAACCATGATATAATAAACAAAAAAGTCCATAAATCATGTTTGAAAATGTATTCTCTTTATAATCTTTCAAATAGAATACAAACACTTTTCAATGATGATATGATTGGAGATGATGGAGATATTACCGAAACACGTGATTACAATACTTATGTGCGTCAAATGGACGATATCGCTGGCCTGAAATATCATGACACTAAAGACTATATTAAACCCGGGCGTATTGGAGATATCGGTTGTGCCGTAGGTTCATGGATTAAACTAGCCTGCAGTAATGAAAAACTTAGAGAAAGCGATTTTTACGGGGTAGAAGTAGCGAGAAAATTATTCGATTTATGTATTCAACGTAAAAACAATAACGAGTTTCCAAACCCATTCGTATTCTTTTCACGCAAAAATGCTGTAACAGGATTATGTTTTGAAAACAATTCCATGGATACCATACACACATCTTCTCTCACACATGAAATTGAGTCTTATGGAGGCAGGGAAGATTTAATTAATTTTATAATCAACAGACATAAGGAACTCGTTGTCGGCGGCGTTTGGATTAATAGGGATGTAGTAGGGCCTGAAAACAACGGAGAAACTGTTTATTTAAAATTAAGTAAAGAAGACGGCTGCGATGAAAATATTTATTTTGAAACAGATGACAATGATAAACTTAACAAAGTTTTATCAAAGTTAAATACGTTCTCCAGATTCATGCGTTTTGCCGGAGATTTTAGAAGTTCTTATGGTTATAAAGTTGAGTATGAATTTGTAGAAATAGACGGCATTGATTATATTAAAACATCTTTATTTAATGCCCATGAGTTTATTACTAAAAAGGACTATACAGACAACTGGAAAAGTGAAATGCATGAATCCTTTTGTTTTTTCAGTTTTAAAGATTGGGAAAATATTATGAATAAACATGGTTTTAAAATAAGTTCATCATCCAAACAATATGTAAATCCATGGATTGTTGAAAATAGGTTTAAAAATAAAGTATGGATTTATAAAGAAATAAACGGGAAACTTGAACTACAGGATTATCCCGTTACTAATATGCTTCTGATATGCGAAAAAATTTAAATTTTAAAGCGTATCAATAAAAACATGTTCAAAAAAATAAAAAAACTACATTTTCTTACATAATTTACTACCAATAAGGTGTTTTTTAGCATATTATACACCTTTCAAGGTTAAAAATTACTTTAAAATATTGTTAAAAACAAAAGGGTTAAAAGGTTATTTTAACAAGAATAACTTATAACTATATTGAAAGTTATAAGAATATTTGTCCAAATTTTAATCGCCGAATAAGGAGGAGTTATGTTTAAAAGATATTTAACTATGGTTAGTATTATTTTCTTTTCTTTTGTTATAACCGGAATAAACCACACGTATAATGAGATACATTATTACCGGGCAAGAAAAGGGCATAGAGATTTGAGAAAAGCGGATTTATCAGGAGCGAATTTAAATTATATCAATTTACATAAGCGCCTTTTAACTTTTGCGAATTTGAACAGTGCCAAACTGCGTCATTCAAGATTGACAGAACTAATTTTCAGAGGAGGAAGTGCGATTAATGCTGATTTTACGGGTGCGGACATGAGATTATCCGATTTTAGAGCAGTAAATTTCACCAGAGCTAAACTTGACTACGCCAATTTACTTGAATCCAATATTCAAAGAGCTAATTTTAGAAACGCAAGTTTTTACTATACTAGAATTGATTATAAATACCACAAAATTCTTAAAAGTTTTAAAGTAAAGGGTTATAAAAAAATTAAATGGGTTAATAAACCCTTATTATAAAGGAAAACCGCGTATAAAATCCATACGCGGTTTTAAATAAATATTATTTCATACTCTTTTCATATAACTCAATTAAGTTTTCCAGATTTTTCTTTAATTCCTGTTTACTGTCATCAGGCATTGCCTGTGCGTTTTCTAATACATTAAGGGATAATTTATAACTGGTATATAAAGCATCGTTTAAGTTAATTAAAATTTTCTCAACTTCTTTAAAATTGTCAAACAAACTATCACCCAATTCCTGATTATCATTATCCGTAAGAATATCTTTAGCTTTTGTTATATTTTGCGAAAACTCAGTAAAAAATCCTTGTTTCATTTTAATTTTCCCTTTTCATACATAGATTAAGTTTTAATATGGAATTCAAGCATTTATCTCAATATTAAACCCGTTATATATAAGTTAACATATATTATTTGTTTCTTAAAGCTTTTTTTAATTTACTCTAAAATGGTTGTTTATATGAATATTTCTTACTAATATTCATTACATGATTGATATCAAAAGGTTAAAAAACGCTTTACCTGAAAACCCGGATATCTTAGAAAGACAGGAATATTTTAATTCCAGTATTTTAATTTTATTGGTTTATTTAGATGCCGAATATCATTTTATTTTACAAAAAAGAAAACAGGAAATCAGGCAGGGAGGAGAAATTTCTTTTCCGGGTGGAGGTTATGACCCTAAACTTGATAAAAATCATCTTGACACTGCAATCAGGGAAACTTGTGAAGAAATCGGCATATGTAAATCTCAAATTGAAATTTTAGGAAATATGGGAAAATTGCTTTCTCCTTTAGGTGTAATTATCGATGCTTTTGTTGGGCTGGCTCGAATTGATTCAATATCCGAACTTTCGCCATCAGAAGACGAAGTTGAGGAAATTATTACTATTCCGGTTAGTTATTTCATAAACAACCAACCCGAAGTATATTTTGTTGAAGTTTTCGCAAAATCTTACAAGCTTAATGAACAAGGAAAAAAAACACGTCTATTACCGGTTAAAAAGTTAGGTTTACCTGATATATATATGGATTCATGGGGTGGTTATAAATATAAAGTCTATCTTTATAATAATTCCAAAAGCGTTATATGGGGAATTACAGCAAAATTTATATACAATTTTATAAATGATTACGCGGATTTAATCCAGGAAAACTAAATTACAAAAGCTCAAAGAAAATTATGATTAAAATACGGTTAATAATAACAATACTTTTTATTGTTCTACATACGCATATTTATACATTTTATCAAAAAGATATAGTCAAACTGAATAAAGGCCATAGAGATTTAATTAGAAGCGATTTAAGCGGAACCCTTATTTCTAACAAAGTATTAACTAAAGTTTTGTTAAATAACTCAAATTTAAGCGGAACGGAAATTAAATTTGTAAAGTTTATTAAATCCTCATTGTTTGCATGTTACTCTCCGGGAATAAAAATAAACCATTGTTCTTTTATTGAAACCAATTTAAGTTATTCGGATATGAGATTTTCTACTATTAATAATAATAAATATATAAAAAGTAATTTATCCGGGATTCTATTCTTAAGCAGTAAAATATTAAACTCACGTTTTACTAAATCAATATCAGATAAAATCCGGGTTTATTATTCATATTTGTTTAAAAACTATTTTTATAAAACAAGATTTAATCACAGTGCTTTTAATCATGATAAAATTATTGACTCTATATTTTATTCATGTAATTTGTTGGAAGTGAAAATAGAATCCGGAGAAATTATTAATAGCAATTATTTAATGTGTAATTTTAATAATGCTGTTATTAAAAATATTAAAATCAACAGTTCAAAATTTAATGCATGTAAATTTTTTAAAACAGGATTTGATAATATCAGGGCGGAAAACACTAGTTTTTCAGGTTCAGTTTTCTGGTCAACTCGTCTATCTAATTCCCATTTTATTAATTGTAATTTCAGCGGAGTTGATTTTAGAAAAGCTGTGTTTATTAAATCTACTTTTCAAAATTGTGAGTTTAAAAACGCGAAAATAGATTTAAAATACAAAAGATTTTTATCTAGTCAAAAAGTTAAAAGCTATAATCAAATTATTTGGGTTAAAAATCAAGGTTGAAATTCTTAATTATATGTAATAAAATATTAACTTCATAATAATGACTTTATTATAAAAATAAATTATTTTTTAATGATGAGTAATAATAAAGATAGGTAATATAATGAATAACTATGAAATTCCATTGGAAAACTTAGACATTACACGTGAAGATCATGATAATATTGTAATACTGACTGTTATTGGAGAAATTGATTTAAACAGTGTAAGAGATTTTATTAAAGTTCTGGATGAACTTAAAAACGAGGAAAAACATCAAATTATTATTGAATGTTCTGAAATACGTTACATTGATTCTTCAGGGGTTGGAGCTTTATTAAGAGCAAAGACCGGCCTCGTTAAAATGAAATCCGAGGAAAAAAAAGACGTTGTTTTATTAAATGTATCTCAATCTTTACAACGCGTTTTAGAGTTAACGAGATTATTTAGTCTTTTTAAATCTTTTTCAGACCGTAACGATGCTTTGAGCTATTTTCGAAGCTGACAATATTATTTTTTGTTTTTTAAAATTGCTCCCGCCGATAATAATATTGTGAATGTTTCAAAAAAGTTAATATGCGCAATTTTTTTTCTAATAAGTCTTTCTTGCTTTGGACAAAAAATAAAAACCAACAAATTTTTTTTTCATACATATCAGGGTAAGAAAATTATTTTAAACAAAATAAATGCTCCGCTTTTATTATTTGTTTGGTCTTCAAATCATTCTCATTGCATTAAACGCCTGGCAATACCTTTTAGTATACACCTAAAATTTTGCAAAAAAGGCCTTATTACCTGTGCCGTTGGTTTGGGCAACCGTAGTATTGAAAAAGCGCTGCTTAATCAGAAAGGGTTTAAATTTTCTTATACGGGTTTTATTGCTCCAAATATGCTTTCTTTTTTCAATTTCCATTCAATTCCCTTTTATGTTTTATTTTCTAAAAAGGGTAATATTATTTATACAGGCTACAAATCACCTCCTGAAAATATTATTAAATCAAGTTTAATAAACATATACTGAATTTAAATTAATAATATTTTAATATAATATTAATCCTAACTATATTTTTTTCTTTATATATTTCTAATATCAAAAACTTAAGGATGACAGTATGAAACATTTATTAAGATTTTCTTTAATCTTTCTTTTATTTTTAAACATTTTTGCTTGCCAGCAAGCTACCAACCCTCAAGAAACAACAACGTTAAAAACCGGAACACAAAGACAAAGTTATGTTATCTCTGAAATTAATTCCTATAATTCAGGAGTTGACAGCGCAACTCTTAATTATAAATATACCGAAATGAAAAAAAATCCATATAATTTTTATAGAGCCACAGCTCATTTATATTACAAGGATTTGTCAAACGGTACAATCGCAATACCGGGCTCATGGAAAAGCATTTCTAATATTAATACATGGATAATGGGAGATTTACATACCGGAAACCTAGGTTTCTTTTCAGATAAAGACCATGATATAAAATTCGGTTTTAATGATTATGATGAAAGCTATATCGCGCCTTATTATTTTGAACTATTAAGATTCTGCGTCAGCATTTATCTTCTTAAATCTGAAACAGGGATTTCAGACAGCCAGGCTTCAGAAATTGTTCTTTCATTTTTAAATAAATACAGAAAACAATTATTAAAAAAAGATAAGGATGAACTCAATAAATCCGGTTTAAAAGATAATAACAGCACTTTTGTATATGAAAAGTTAAAAAAATTGGAAGACAGAGATAAAGATTATCAGCTAAAAAAGTTTACTAAAAAAGTCAATGGAGATAGAACTTTTGATTTTTCAAACGAAAAACTTGCTGCAGTTTCACCCTCTGAAGAAACTGCTATAAAAAATGCATGGAAAAATTATCATAAAAATTTAGATCCGGATGATGATCATAATGATTATTATAAAATAAAAAGTATCGCGCTCAGATTAAACTCCGGGCTTGGAAGTTCTGGGGTTAAAAAGTACTATGTATTAATAGAAGGTAAAAGCAAAGATAATGATAACGATAAAATATTAGAAATAAAAGAACAGAAATCCTCTGTTGTTAAACTTTGTTCCTTTATTTCATCCTATAGTTTTACTACTGAGGCGCTTAGAGTTATAACCGCGAATAAAGATATGGCAAAAAAAGAAGAAATTTATCTTGGCACTATTTCTTTTTCCGGTAAAAATTACTCGGTTAAATTAAGGTCCAGGTATAAATTTTCATGGGATGCAAACGAATTTCCCGGAGTAAGTGAAATCAAGGATTTTGCAAAGATGGCTGCGATTGAAACCGCTTCATGCCACATACGCGGTTCAGATGATGCAGGACATTTTTTCTTTAATGCTTCTTTTGCATCAACAGCGGGCAACGCTTTGAATACCGGACAAATATCAATTGATAAACTTAACGAACTTGCAAAACAATACGCATTGCAGGTTAACACAGATTATAATTACTTTAAAAACAGTAATTAAATAAGTAACAATAAAACTAAATTATCGCCGTAATTAAATATTACGGCGTTTTTTATTTACTTTTTACTTTAACTATAGTAAAATTATTTTCACAAGAATATGGATAGAACAAAATATATATTACAAGAGATAAAGAATTATAATAATCAATTTGATAAAAACCTTTTTCAATTCAAAATAAATAAAATGAAAAAAACTCCGCTCAATTTTTTTAGAGCTACGTCTCATTTGTTTTATCAAGACATTAACACCGGAATTGTTAAAATCCCCGACAAATGGAAAAATGTAAATAATATTCATTCATGGATATGCGGTGATTTGCATATCTCAAACGTAGGTTTTTTTACTGATAATAATTTTAATATAAAATTCGGTTTAAATGATTATGACTCTTCCTGTATCGCTCCTTATTATCTTGACCTTATCCGTTTTTGTATATCTCTATATTTAACAGATAATGAATATTTTACTGATCAGGATCTGGATGAATTAATATTTAATTTTTTAACTAAATATTATGAATACATTTCAATTAATAAAAAAATTAGTTTAACGCGTAAAAATATTAAAAAGCTTAAGTGCAATTTTATATACAAAAAATTGATAGAAATAAGTAAGCGTCCGTCAAATTTCCAATTATCAAAGTACACAAAAATAAAAAAACATAAAAGGCTTTTTGATTTAGAAAATATAAAGCTTAAAAAACCATCTGAGTTTGAAATTAATTCAATTAAAGATAACTGGAATTTTTACATTAACAGCAGTAAAAAAGAATTTGATAAATCATATTTCAAGATCAATGATATTACAAAACGGATTAACTCTGGATTGGGAAGCCTTGGAGTTAATAAATTTTATATTTTAATTCATGGTGAAAAGGGCAAAAACAATTCAAATAAAATCCTTGAGGTTAAACAAAGATTAAGCAGCAGCGTCCATTTATCCGGGTTAACTAAAAGTTTCAACTTTTATGACCAGGCTGACCGGGTTTATATAGCAATGAAAAACATGAGTAAAAGCGAGTTCACTTTTTCAGGAAAAATCAAATTAAATAAAGAAAGTTATACAGTTAAGGAATTAACGCCGTATAAATTTTCTTTTGAAATTAAGGATTTTAAAAATGTTTCAGACTTTAGGGATTTTGTACATACAACGGCAATTGAACTTGCAAGCGCGCATATCAGAAGCACTGATGAAAAACAGCATTTCTATTTCAACCCGAGTTTTAATAAAAGTGTAATGCAGTCTTTAACTTCAGGTATTATTAATATCAACCAAATAATAGATATTATTAAAGATTATTCAAAAACAGTAATTTCAGATTATAATGTTTTTTCAGATGCGGATATCATTCAACAATAAAATCGAGTACACGTCTGTTAAACTCGTCTGGTTTTTCAACAAACGGATAAT
>CALGPD010000301.1 GCA_937960625.1 uncultured Spirochaetia bacterium
ATCGGGGTAAAGAACGTGCCCATTTCAGTCAATGCTTCGCCCGCCAGGCGTTCACTCTCAAACTTGCTCATCTTGTTGCTCATAGATTTCATTTCCGATGTTGTGTGAGCCGTGAAATCCCTCTGGTATTTTGACAATTCTTCATTAAGCCCGAAATTGTTCGCTTTCTGCATAATCTCAAGTTCCTGAGTTGACATATCAGCCGCGTCACTCACCGTGAACTCTTTGCCGTTATAATAAGCCCCGGTCATTATTGTTTCGTTAATATTATAATTATTGTATTTACGCATCTTCTGCGTTTTATACGTTGTACCTTCAAAAAGAGTAACGCTTTCAACCACTTTTCTATTGTACCCGCTTGAACCTTTATTAAACCCGTACTGCGCCATCATGGTGTCAACCGTGCCCTGCTCATAAATCATGTCCTGACGCTCAATCTGCCGCCTGAAAGCGTCTTTTTTGTCATTAAGCTCATCAAACACTTTGATTTTTGCCGCGCGTGTGGTGTATTCGTTGTATTTCGCGTTGTTTGTACCGTGTTCACTCACAGCTGTTTTATTGTAACTCGTTGAAGTCAAATTATTCGTTGTAAAGAAAACATCGTCCCCGGTGCGCACGGAATCCTTCATGTTCTGAGTAAGTGAATACTTGGATATTGTGCTTTTCACATCCGAGAAACTGTCACGCACTGTTTTAACCACGGTTGAAAGATCGTTTTTAGATTCCATTTTTTCATGAATGAAATCACGTAAGTTTCTTGTGTCACGTACTTTTCTGTATTCTTTCATCCAGGGATAAAGGTTATTGTTAAGTTTGTTGTAATTTGCCTGCATTTCCGCGCGTTGTTCCGTAACCCATTTGTTCTTAAGGGTTTTAAGGTTATCAATTTTAGCGTTCCACTCGGCTTTACCGTCATTATACAGAGCTTTTATGTTAGTAAGCCACCGGTTTTTTTCATAACTGAAAGTTTTAATCTCATAATTCCAGTCGCTTAGGGTTAGGTTAACTTCATTGCTTCTTATCTTCTTATAAATCCTGTTTGCATGGTCAACGTATTCCGTGCTGATTGTTGTAAATCCAGCGCACTTTTTGTCTTCTTCGTTGCGTGAAGCGTATTGCTGAAGATTCTTAAGCGTTACAGCCTGATCACGCAGGTATAACGCTGTAGTGCCCCCGCGTTTAATAACTTCCTCTTCCATTTTCGTAGTAAGCGCGTTTCTCTGCTCGTTGATTTTCGCGATTGCGGCTTTGAACAGCTTGACCGTGTCAATCGCGGTCTGTTCATCTCCGCGTTCATATGTAACACTGCCGTTCTCAACTTTCCTGTACATGCTTCTGTGCTGAACCGTTTCAATCATATCCTGGGTGAGAACGAGTTTTAATATGTCTTCGGACAACGCGCTTTCCATATCAACACCGTCGATTTTAAGTTTGCTCACAAACGCCTGCTTAACTTTGGAAATCAAATCGTCATCAATAACGTATTTCCCGTCAGCGTCTTTTTTAATACCTTGAACGGTTATGTATGACAGGTTTTGTACGTTGGTTTTAGCCTCTTTTAGTTTGTTTCCGTAATTTGCAATTTTGGACATTAAGGTAGAGATAGTGTCAGTGCTTTGGTTAACTAAAGTGCCGTATGATCTAACTATTTTTATATAACTCTCTTTGATATTATGTTGCCTTCTCCAGAATTTATAGTCATCAGTTGACCAAAACTTATCCCATCCGCTTACTTCTTTTTCCCTCATAATTTCAGCTCTTTTTGCAGCAACAGCAGCTGTTTTATAAACATTCTTATGAGCAATATTCTTCATAAGCTGCATTAATTCAAATCCCGCTGAACCCGCGGCATTTACGATTTTCAATAAAGCATTGTCAATTTTTTTCCATTTTTCTTCGTTCTCTACGTTGATTTGATATTCGTTGTAATAATTATCCTGGGTTTTGGTCATATCGCTTTTGTACCATGAGCCGCCGCTGTTTTTAAATCTGTTCTTATGAAACCATGATAAACCTTTGGCATAACTGTTATAATACCCCCCGGGAATATAACCGCTTTTTTCAAGGTTGTATCCGAATAATATATAGTTATAAAAATTTGCATCGCGCAGATACTTCTTTAACGTTTTAGTTCCGGGCAAGTTGCCGGTTATTTTACTTACCTTGCCGTAATAGTTTTCTATTTTCTCTTCGTAGACTTCTTTAGCAAAATCACGCATATAAGCAGAAAGACTTTTGCCGTCGCGTTCCGCGCTGTTTGCTTCAGTGCGTTCATCCATTTCTGCCTGAACAACAGATTTAAGGCTTTTGTAATACTCTTCTTTAAAGTCCGTTGTCAATTCAACAACTTCGCCGTTTATAGTCCGGTACTTTACTTTTTCCGTTTCCGCGCCTATAGCGTCCATGTAATTTTCATCTTTAAGGAATTTTATGTATAACTCAAATTCTTCTTCGGCTGTCATTTTCTCTGTGCCGTAAGTAACGTGATAAACTTG
This sequence comes from uncultured Spirochaetia bacterium, assembly GCA_937960625.1. Classification (GTDB taxonomy): domain Bacteria; phylum Spirochaetota; class CALGPD01; order CALGPD01; family CALGPD01; genus CALGPD01. The sequence continues at coordinate 2,496 of CALGPD010000301.1, forward strand.
TTTATAATCATCTTCAGTAAGCTCGATTTTGGGCTGTTCTTCGTCCTGTTCCTGAGATTCCTGGCTCTCCTGTGATTCTTGAGATTCCGCGGCTTCCTGTTCTTGTTTTGCTTTTTGTACGTTTTGATAAGTTTCCTCGTCCACAACTTTTTCATCGGTCTGTGTAAACGTTACTTTGTTAAGCCTTTGCGTTCTAATCTGCTTAAATATTTCAAACAACTCTTTTTTGCTTGCTTCTTCATCCACTCCTTTAACTATATTATCTTCAAGCCTTGTTATTTCCTTAACCTTAGCATCAAGGTCTTTTACATCCTTGATATGTTCTTGATATTCGGCTTTAACAAGGTCTTCGGCTTCTTTCCACCTCATGGTATAATAACTCTGGCTGAAATCCTGCATATCATCCGCGGTAAGCTCGTTGTTTAGTATCATCTCCATGACTACTTGTAATGCTTCATATAGTTCTTTCTTTTTCTCAACATCCTGAATATCTGTGTTCTCAATATTTAAGAAGAAATCAGAAAACTCATTAAAAAATTCCTGATACTTGGATTCGTCCATTTTATATTTTTCAATTTCAACCTCAAAACTATACAAAGCTTTTTCAAGGTCAATCATTTCTTTGCTTTGTTTTTCATACTGCTCCTTGAACTCGCGGAAATAAGCAAACTCGTCATTGTTTTTAAGGCTTTCTTCGTTGATATTCTTATCAATATCCTCTTTTATCTTAGTCGAATTAGCTTGCGCTTTATCATAATTTTCCTGAGCTTCCTGAAGTTGAACTTTAATACAAATCTTGGTGTTTAATTTATCAACATCAACTGTTTTTGTGCTGTATAAATAAGGTGTCTCTAAATAATGTAAAACCGCCTGATATTTATCGCGTAAATATCTTTTGCTTGAAATATCAGTGTAAAGTTTGTTAACTTCATCAATTTTTGACCAATAATCCTTAACGCTTTTCTGGTAAGCAGCGGTTTCTTTATCATGCTTTGCTTTAACTTCATCGTATTCCTGCTCGGCTTTTTTAAGCGCGTTTAATACCGTTGTGTATTCTTCGGATTGAATATATTTCTGAGAGATTTCCCTCATCCTTACACGGTATTTTTCTCTAACCTCATAGCGTAAATCTTCAAGAGTATTAGCATTTGCGTCTTTCCAGTCAGAAAGGTTCATTACTTTATCATCATAAGTCTTTTTTTGAGGCTCTTTTGACGCATACTCCTCTTCCAATTCTGTCTTGGCTTTGATATACGCTTCCATATCTTCAATAATACCGTCAACATTTTTATATTCATTCCCAAGCTGGACTAAAGCTGTATTCTTATCTTTTTTCCAATCTTTTTTAGCATTATTATAATTTTTATTTTGTTTAGCCGTTTCTGCGGTTTTGTATTTGTCGTAAAGTTCCTGAGTTTTATCATTAAACTCTTTACGGTATTCATCTATAAAATCAGCATCGAGTTTGTCAAATATCTGAATGTACTGCTTCAATTTATCCGTATAACTAGTCATAAATTCCTGTGACTGCTGAAGTTCAGTGTTCACAGTGCTTATACGCTCGGCAGCGCTTGTCTGAAAAGCTGAGTAATTGCTCTTATCATTGTTTACTATATAGTTTGCCGCGGATTTATTATAATAACCGTAAGCAGGGTTATAATAATCAGAGAAATAGTTTTTAATTTTTTCTTCATATGCTACCTGTTTGGTTACACGGTCTTTTTCATCATTATATAACCCGGTTACAACATTCTTAAGTTTTTTCGCAAGTGTATTAATATTATCAAGATACAGGTTTTCCATTATATTGTTGCCGTAATAAACTTTACCGTTGCCGTCAACTTTAAATTTCTGTTCCATTTTAAAATCATCAGTGTCTTTAACATCACCGAAACGGTAAATTATTGAAAGGTTATCACGTAAACTCTCAAGACCTTCTCTGGAAACACCTTGTTCGGTAATACGGCTTTTTGCAAGTTTTGCACTTTCTAAAGCCTGCTTTAAGGTATTTATTTGAAGTTTTAGAGCTTCTGAAACCAGAATATCAGCTTCACTTGCGTTATCCGTGTTTTCATAATTGGAAATAAATTTTTCACATAAAGAAATTATCTGTTCAGCATCCATTCCGGAGAAATCAAGATTGTCTTTATCTACATCAACGTCTTTAAGCAAACTTGACTTAACAATTTCATCATATTTATCAATATATTGTTTAAGGCTTTCATATCTGCCGATACTGCCTTTCTGGCTGTAAACATTGGTGTTCAATCCCGTTTTTAATGCGTTTCCTTGAAGAATATAACTTTCGGCCTGAGCATTTAAAACGTAAAATCCGGAAGGAAGGCCGTCTATACCAATATTACCCGAATCACTGACAAGAGAAATTTCAGTTAAACTGTTCTCGTCAACAGGGATTTCCTGATTATCATTTAAAATTTTTCTCTCAAGATATTCAACCTTTATTGTATTAAAATGGTTAATTAAGCCCGCTTTCCCAAACTTACCGTCACTAATATCAGCGTTCCAATCTGATGAAATCATTCCTGAAGATTTTAATTTATTTAAATAATTCAATAAACTTTTGTAAATATTAAAAGTGTCACTCTCGCTGTTAATTTTTCCGTTGTCTATTACATCTTTAAGTTTTGCTTTTACCGTATTAAGTAAATCATCAAAACTTGCGGCATTTTCTATTAAACTAATAGAATTATCAGCCGCGGTTATACTGGAATTAATTATTTCCGCGTTTTTGTTTTGATCTACCGCATTGAGTTCTAAAAGCAAATCATCATGGGTTGTGCTTTCATAAAATCGTAAGTTTAAAATTTTCCGCGCGCTTGTATATAAATTGCAGGCTTGAGATTTTATCAGCTTAACGTTGTTTATTATACTAAGCCCGTATAATAATTTTTCATCATCATTAGACGCGCTGTTATAATTGTTATAAAGCTCTTTTAATGCTTTTAATTGGGTAGAACTAATATATGTTTCAAGGTATTCCCGCGTTTCATCATCATTCACTATTTTATTCGCAGCGGATAAATAATCGTTCATACTGTTCAAATTCGATGTAGATAACAAACTCTCAATTTTTGAATTTAGAACACGTATCTTTTCATAAGTAGATAAAAGTTTATCGTCAGCAAATATTTCTTCTGAAGTCTTTGCGTTATTCTTTAAAAATTCACTTTCAACAGCGAGTTTATAATATTCAAGCTCTTTTTCTTCCGCATTTTTTCTTGCTTTTTCATATTGCAAAAATATTTCTTTATATTCTTCGGCTATGTTTTCAAAAGCAGCCGGGTTTTCAAGTGCCCTTAATATAGCCTGTTTTTTGTTATATTCAACGCGTTTTTCTTCACGGATTTGAAGCTTTTCTTCAAGATCTTTTTGTGTTAAATTAATAGCCTCGCGCGCATCATCTATTACAGTCTGGTAACTTCCGTTTAATAGTTCAGCTCCTTTTTCATATTCGCTTTTCGCGTTTTCATAATCCAGTTTGGCTTTCTGAAGCTGGGCTTTCATGTCTTCAACAGTTGAAATTTTTTCACCCGAAACGTATTCGTTAACCGTTTTAATTATATCAAGGCGTTCTTCCCAGAACTTTTCCTCTTTTTTTGCCTGTTCGTATTCAACCTGTTTATCATCACGAAGGTACATGTCTTTGCCTTCATCGTCTTTGAGAAGAGCGTCCGTATCAGAACCACCGTGAACCTGGGCATTGTACGTTTCTTTTATCTTGGTTAAACTTTCCTGAAAATCATTTTTAATTCCGCGCCATTGTTCACGCTCTT
>CALGPD010000302.1 GCA_937960625.1 uncultured Spirochaetia bacterium
ACCGTGTTCGACACCATCCTTATATGTTCCGGTTCTTGATATTGTACCATCAGGATGATAACGTTTATAATCTATTATATTACCTTTTTTGTCAAAATTTGTTTCACATACAATTAAACCGTTTTTCCTCCACCATTGGAAAAAGCCGGAATATTTTCCGTTTTTATATTTTCCTAATTCCCATTCTTGTTCATCTTCTTTCCATACTGCGTTTTCTGGAACATTATCCGGTCTTTTTGGTTTATTCTCCATAATACTTCCCCTATAATAATTTTTTGAGAGTCTTGCTTATCTTAATAGGCATATAATGTCAACTTATATTCTTTTGAAGAAATTACTTCGAAACAAGTTCAATTTCCATAGTTTTAAATTTAAATAAAATAGTTTCATATTCAAAACCGTTTCACTGTTTTAAAATTTTATATTCATTTATGCATATATAATATATGTTTACCTATATAGCGTGTTTTGTATTAGGAGGGGAATTTTTATCATATATTTAATTATATTTCAAATAAAGTATAATATATATCAGGAGAAATAGATGCCTGAAATTAGTGTTAATGTAAAAGACCTCGCAAACGCAATAAACAAGTTAAATCAAGAACAGATACGTGAGCCAGCCTTTTTAATATCCGGCAGTGGCAAAGAATTAGAATTCCGAAAGAAAGACATTTTACAAAAAAAGGTTGAAATACTGTCCCGTGAACAGGCGTTTGATGTATAATGACGAATACCATCCTTTAATTAAGAAAGATTTAAAAATATAAGATAAGCCTTTAATTGAGGAAATCAAAAATACTCACATAGACAAAATATTAAGTGATCCTCTAAGCAACGCAGAATTAAAAGGCTTTCTTTCCGGAATACATTCATATCATTTTAGAAAAAATAAGACCGGAAACCGTATTTGTTATTCAATCGATGAAGATAATAAAACAGTATATTTTTTAATGATAGGAAAACGGAAAAACTTTTATGATTTATTGAAACAACGGATAAAATAACAGGCTAAAAATCCAAAATAATTCACAAAGCATAAAGCACGTAAACAATGCTCTGTTTCCCACATCATCATATCGTTTTGTGAAAAATGTCAAAGCCGTTTGGAACGTAAACGCTAATATATTCAAGCAGTAAATGAAATAGCCGTTATTTGGCTCATAGGGCTCGCTTGTTCATTATATTCCTATATATACTCCAATATATACAATGATGGAAAGAGATTTTTTTAATTACAATTTGATGAATACATTCAAAACTTTTAAATAAACTTATTAAAAAGCACGTTTGATGATTTAAAAGTGTTTTTATAAATATTAAAACACAGGAGAATGCAATGAATAAAGTAAAATATTTGTATTTATATTTTTAATAAACCTTATTTTAGTTTCTACAGTTTCCGCGTCATTTACACCCCGTTACCGTGGCAAATATGAGAATAAGCACTTTAAACTCGATGTAAAGTATATAAGTTTAAAGGAATAGAATTTATTAATCAATTTTTTAAACACGGTAAAATCGTTATTAATGGAAATTACGCGCCTTTTAACGGATTTAACTTGACGTATTGCATATATAACGTTTCTAGTAAAACCCGTCAACGTATTACTAAAAATTTAAAACAAAGTTAATTTACAGTAATATTCGTAGAGTTTTATGTAGAAAATTTTTTTTTGAAGAAAAACTATAAAGTAATAATCGATTAACTTTAAAACAATTTAAAGCTGCTAAGGTTTAGAGTTGTTGACAATCATTTAAAATCTATAAGACCCGCTCAATGATAAGAAAAGGTGTTGCTCCGTGATTTTTTTTGATATAATATACATCTTCCAGGCAATAATGTGTAAATTCCAATCCTGATGAAGTTGAATAATAAACCCGCCTTTGATATTAAAGACCATTGGTTGGTCTTCTGTAAAATTAGGAAGCCAGTCGAATTTAATAATAAAAACAACTTTACGCCATGCGGGTTTTTGAATTAAGTAATAAAGTAATGCGTCTTGTGCAAAAACACCGATATGAGGCCCAAGAATTTTTTCATAGTTGTAGAGGCCGTATCGTGTCGCAGTTGTAATAAAATAGTAATTGTCACTATTTTTTAAATTATAGTAACGATATCCTAAATAGCCTCCAATTTTTAACCCGTTTTTGTGTTTGGATAGAGCGAACCGGAAAATAGCCTCAAGCCCCATTTGCATCATAGTATATCCTGGTGCATCTTTTTTAAATTTTAGAAATATGTAATCAAAATTGAAATTAAACCCTAGAACCTGATTTAATCCTTTTAATTTTTTACTAATAGGGAAATAAGTTAAATCTAAGCCGACACCGGAAGTCCATGTATTAGAATCATAAGTGTTTTGTAAATCGCTTTCAGAATTGATAAAGTAAAGATTCAATTTCAAATCGAAACCCAGATACTTTTTGGGTTTAGGCGGCTTGGATGGTATTTCACGTATTATTCCCTGCTGTTCGATTACTTCGGTCACATTAACGAGCATCTGTTGCGCTTTTTCATTTTCCGGATTAAATTCTAAAGCCAGTTTTAATTTTTTTTGAGCATCAAGAAATTTGCTGTTCTTAATAAGCTCTTCAGCTTCTAAAACGAGTTTATCGGATTTTTTTTTACGTTCCGGAGTAACGAAAATATTGCGTTTGTGGGGCATTTTGATTGTTTTTTGATTTGCCTCATTTTTTTTTACGGGTTTATTCTTTTCCGCTGCAAATACTATAACGTTTGCTGTAAATATAATAAGTATTAAAAAAGTTAGTTTAAGAAGTCTCATGAATTCACCTTACTTTATTAAGTATCTTCTTGTAAAAAGATTTTTTTTGTTTAGGTTTTGTTTTCGTCAGGTTTTGATTAATTAATTTATCAATTATTGTATCAAAACATCCTTTTATTTTATCTTTATCATATAACATAACAATGGGATGTCTTTTTT
>CALGPD010000303.1 GCA_937960625.1 uncultured Spirochaetia bacterium
ATATAATATAGCTTATCAGGGTAATATAAATAACGAAAACAGTCCCCAAAGCCAAAAGGCAAGAGTGTTATTGAGAAACCGTTTATTACCCTATATAAAGGGTTATAAAAAATTCATAAAAAAAAGCGCTGAAATTACACTTTCATTTGCCTCCGGCAAGAAGCCTTTTACGTATCTGGAGAAAGAAACAGGCAAAACGTAAAGACAAATGGGTAGATATTACCGATGATTTAACTTCATTCAGAAATACGATAATTCTAGTTAACAAACAGGGAAAACCTATGAGCGGGATTGAGATTGGAAGAGGGGGTTTCGCCATACGCGGCATTGCTCCGGTTTTTAATGAAAATAATAAACAGGTCGGCAGTTTGGAAGTTTTATCAGATTTCAATCAATTATTTAGTAAAATAAAAACCAATGACGATGAAAATTTGGCTTTATTTATGGATTATAAATTCATCAAAGTTGCTACCGGACTTCGAGAAGATAATACACTGGACAACCGGTATGTTGTAGTAGCAGCAAATGGCAGGTACTGACGAGGTGCAAAAAGCCATGATAATGATAAGCGATGTAACGCAAAATATAAGCGCTTCGGCGGAACAGCTATCAGCATCCACTCAGGAAATGCACTCTCAAGCGGATAAAATAAGCTATATATTCAACGAATTTATCCTGCCTGATGAAAACAGTAAGCAGGGTATAGAATTATACAGTAAAACAAAAGAAAAATTAAATAAAGCTGTTGAATGGGATGACAGTTTCAGTGTCCATGTTAATAAAATGGATGAACAGCATAAGAAATGGATAGGTTATATTAACGATCTTCATGAGGCAATTATAACGGGTAAGAGCAGGGCCGTTTTACAAAGTATTCTTAATAAAATGCTCGATTACTCAAAAGAACATCTTGCTTCGGAAGAAGCGCTGCTTCAAAAAACCCATTACCCTGATTACGAACAGCATAAAAAAATTCAGACAAATTTTGTTTCATGGGTTAAAGGCGTTATTTATGATTTCAACAAAAACCATAAAGCCAACCTTTCTGTTGAAGTTATGGATAAGATGAAAAACTGGTTAACTAACCATATTAGAACAGTTGATAAAAGATATTCAGAACATTTAAACAAACACGGTATAGAATAAATTTTTATAATTTCATATATTAATTTTGCTCAATTCCTGCTCTGCTTGTTTTTCACTTATATTTTCAAGCCTCATTATTGCTGTTATTTTCGACATTAATCCCGCATCAACTTTTTTAATAATTTCTTCAGTTTTGTTTGTGTCTAAAATACTTAATGCGTTTCCCCATTCTATGTTAATGTCATTAACGCATAATTCAATATTTTCACCATCCCTTGAATAAGCATAATGCATTAATAACGCTATTCTTGCAATATCCTTAATGCCTTTTTCCCACAATGTCTTTTTTGCCTCAATCATAATTAACGTGTTTGTAAGCTTTAATTTTAAAGCTTTTCCTGATAATGTTTCATCAGTGTTTAACAGAGCAGGGGATATGC
>CALGPD010000304.1 GCA_937960625.1 uncultured Spirochaetia bacterium
TATTTTTAAGCTAACCAGACTGCTCCGTCTTTTATTTTTATATTTATTTTTTCAAGCATTCCTTGGCCGGGCCCGCTTAGATGTTTCCCCGTCGCAGGTTCAAATTTTGCGTCATGCCATTTACAGACTATTTCATTATTTGAAAACTTGTCCACGGGGCCGCCTTTGTGAGTGCATTTATTCTTATATGCGTAAAATTTATCATTGAATTTCACAAGTATTCCTTTTTCATTTTTATAAGTGAAATTCATTATTTCATTATTTTTCATAGTACTTACCGAAGTGATTTTTTTCGATTTTAAATCACCAGCATTTGCGCCGCAAGCATTTAATACTCCTAAACCCGTTATTCCAAAACCAATTACAACGCCTTTTTTAATAAAGTCTCTTCTGTTTATTTTTTCATCAGCCATATTGCCTCCTTAATAATTTTTATTTTAGGCAAAATACGCTTTTAAAAAAAGAATTTTTCTAAAAAAATATTTTTATTTGAAACTTTTTTACTTTTTAGGATTTTTTTTATGATTTTTATCATTTTTGGAGGTCCGCAAATATAAAAATCTGAATTAAAACCAGCCTTACTTTGAATAACCTCACTATTAATAAAACCTTGATTATATTTTTCAGTTTCATTTTGGCTTAGATAGATATGAGTTTTCAGTTGTTTTTCTTTTTCAGCAATTGAAGTTATTGGGTTTTCAAAAATAATTTCATCCTGATTACGGCATCCGTATAATAACGTTATATTATTATTTGCGGCAAAGGTTTTATTATAACTTAGCATGCTAAAAAACGGTGTTATTCCTACACCGCCTGCAATGAAAACAGAATCTCTGTAGTTGAAAGTGAACTTGCCATATGGCCCGTCAATTTTCATTATATTTCCGGGCTTTAGGTTTTTGATGTTTTTTGAAAATTTTCCGCTTTCTTTAATAGTGAATTTAAGAAATTCATCCGAAGGATTGGAAGAAATAGTAATGGGATGAGGTTTTTTCATGAATTTATACTTAAAACTTATTAAGCAGAATTGCCCTGCACAAAACTCAAAATCCTTGGGCTTTTTTACAATTATTGAATAAGTATTGTGTATCTCTTTTTTTATTTCTATAATTTCCGTTATAAACCGTTTTTTATTCATTAATAAATATATTTTAAGTACAAGGCCTGCAAAAGCAATGAGAATAGATAAATACACAATTACCTTTAATATTGAATATTTATGTATCCAAAAACCATATTTAAAAATATGCATTCCGCCCAAAATAATCGCGGCTGCGCTAAATCTGTGCAGCCAAATCCATAAACTATGGTTTAAATATTTATAAATAAGTGATGAAACAACTACGATTATAAAAATAACAGCTGAGATTAATCCTAATAATAAACCTGGATTTTTAAATTCCCTGATTGAATATAATTTAGCAATAAAAAAGGTTACAGGATGAATTAGCAAAATGCCGAGTGATATAACTGCGAAATATTTATGATATCTAAGTACGTTGTTTAAACCGAGATATTTATCCCATAACCTATTTGAGCCGCCAATAAAAAACACTATGCAAAATAGTATGAATGCGAGAAAACCCGCTATTCTTCCCAGTTTTTTTATAAAGTTTTTTATATCAAAACCTGTACTATTTATATTTTGATTGCTTATGTCTGTTGTTTTAAAATTTGTCTTTATCGAATGCTGAATATATTTATTTTTTCCAAAATACCGTGTATTTCTGTTTTCATTATTGCCGTATGAAAAAATTGTAAATTGTAAGCAGAATATTATTAAAAAAATAAAAACAACGCGTTTCATATTAACTTCACCTCTAATATTTATATTCAAAATTATACGTTTAAATTTTTTAATATTCAAATTATCATTAAAAAAATCATATCAAAATAATTTTAATATATATAATCAATATACCCCTTGAATTAAATACAAATAATTTAAAAATTGCCATTGTTATAAGATAATATTGAAACTTCTTAGGGAGAAAAGATTGCTGCTCCAAGGATTTTTTAAACACAACTTTAAAAATAAATATCTTGCGAAATTTATTTTTATTTTATCAACTGCAATTATATATTTCGCTGTGGCAAGAGCCGGAATCCTGCTCGCTTATGAAAATACAAATGTAACTCCAGTATGGCCCACAGCAGGAATAGGTTTTGCTTTAGTAATTCTTTTTGGAAAGTTGTCTCTCCCGGGAATGTTTTTTGGCGGACTTATTGCAAATTTTACTGTTTTTCTGGGTAATTCTGCTATTACAATTCACACAAGTTTAATAGTTTCAAGTATTTACGGTATAGGAAACGTAATTGAGCCTGTTATTGGATATCTGCTTTATAAGAAATTTATCAGTAATATATATCCGTTTACTAAGGTTAAAAACGTATTTGTTTTCATACTAATTTCAATGGTAATTTGTTTATCAAATTCACTTATTGGAACATTAGCATTAACTTTTTTTAGAATTAGTAAATCAGGTTTTATAAATATCTGGTTCACCTGGTGGATCGGCGATTTTGCAGGAATAATATTAATATCACCGTTAATTTTGAGTTTTTTTTGTAGGAATTCAGGAAAACAAAAAATAAAAGTAACCGAATTAATATTTTTCTTTCTATTTAATATAATTTTTACATATATAATCTTCAGCGGGAAATATTTCCCTCATATTTCTAAAATACTTCCTTATTCCCTTATTCCATTAATTTTATGGGGAGTGTTCAGATTTTCTAAAAAAGAAACCTTTATCAATCTTGTGTTAATTGCATTTATATCCGTTTATTATACAACTCGCGGCCAAGGGCCTTTTTCGGGCTTTTCCCTAAATATTTCTCTTATTAATTTTATAGTTTATATTGGTATTATCGCAATTTTAATATATTTTCTCGTTGCCTTGCTTTATGAAGCCGATGCAAAAGATCAGGCTTTACTTAAAAATAAACTTGAACTTGAAAAATTAGTTGAGAAACGTAATAAAGAACTTCAAGACATAAAAATCAGCTATGAACTGGCACAGGAAATAGCCAATTTCGGGAGCTGGGATTGGGATATTGAAAAAGACATATATTATTGGTCTCCTGAGTTGTATATAATATTTGAGTTGCATAAGAAACCCATTCCGGGTATTAATACCATTTTTGATTTGATATACAGAGAGGACAAGGTAAAGATTAAAAAGGAAATTGACAACCTGTTATGCGGAAAGATTATGTACTCTAGTATTGATGTAAAAGTTAAATTAAAATCAGGGTTGGAAAAATTTATTAATTTAACAACACAGGTTTTTAGAAAAGAGCATAAACCAGTAAGGTTGATAGGCACTGTTCTTGATATTACAGAAAGAAAAATACTTGAAACTGAAAAAGAAGAATTGATTCATGAACTTGAAAAGTCTAATCAAACCTTAAAAGAATTATCTGAAATGAAGGAAAATTTCCTTGCTATTGCCAGCCATGATTTGCGTTCACCTTTTCAAAATATTTTATTGACCACGGAATTGCTGCTTGAGATGAATGAAGCAACGGAAGAAATTTCGCAATATGTATGGATGATTAGAAACAGCGCTAAAACTCAATTGATTTATATAAACGATTTGCTTGATTTAATCCACCTTGAACAAGGCCAGCTTACATTATATCTCGATAAAATAGAATTTTCAAATGTTTTGCAGAATTCCGTTATAAATATGGAGTTATTAGCGCAGAAAAAAAATATCGGCCTTAGTTATTTAATAGCAGGTGAGTTGGATACAATTCCGGTATTTATTGATTTTGTGAAAATTATTCAAGTATTAAACAACCTTATAACTAACGCTGTTAAGTTTACAAATCCCGGAGGAAATATTGATGTTACTGCGCATATCAATGAAAATTCTGAAATTGAAGTACACGTTTCGGATTCTGGAATTGGTATTCCTGAAGAAAAATTGAAATTTGTGTTTGACAGATTGTATAAAAAACATTCTTACGGGACTGCCGGTGAGAAAGGAACAGGACTGGGGCTAGCGATTTGTAAGAATATTATTGAACTTCACGGAGGAGAAATCCACGTTGAAAGTAAAATATATGAAGGGACTGATTTCTGGTTTACTATTCCCATTAGAACCGAATTTGAAGCGGAATCTATGCAGAATTAATTGCAAATTTTATTTTCCGTTTGGTTGATTATTTTTCCAGCCGAGTATATTTTTTTATATATGTTATGCAATAATTTTCTTTTAGCTTTAAAACTACGGTATGAAGATGTTATTATAATTATTTCAGGAATAATTATAACTGTAATATTAATTGTATATCAAATTTACCGTATGAATCAAAAAAATCTAAGATTAACGACTATAGTACTTATTGAGCTCGAAATATTAATAAATGATTTTAAGAAAGCAATTGATTGGGTTAAATTATTCAAAGGGGATAAATTTTCCACTGAACTTGAGATTCATAACGAGAATTATTTATACTATAGAGAATTAATTAATAAGCTCAAAGACCCGGTTAACAAAAAAAGAAAAGCATTAATCAAACCTACAATATTCGATGTTCAACGGGACTTATACACTAATAAAGATGTAATCCGTTGGAGAATTAGAAGAGAAATAATTACCCTCGTGTCTTATCTATTAGATTTACTGCATACAAAAGAAACAACGAAAAAAAGAAGGGCAAGAATATAAAATTATCAGGTATAAAAATGAAAAAAATAATTATAATAATCTTAATATTTTCCGGTATTTATCTTTATGGTAAGAATACGGCAATAGTGGGTAAAAAAGTTCCAAAGTTTGTCCTTGAAACACACGATGAAATAAAAATTAATCCTAAAACATTTAAAGGGAAATATTATTGCTTTATTTTTGAAGGTCAGGGCGGTGAACATAAAAATATACATGTAAGAAAACGTATCGAATCATTTATAAGAATGCTGTCTGCTGATAAAAGAAAAAAAATTACGTTTTTTACCGTTGCTGATGTTTCAAAGTATCTAAGTTTTATCAGGGGAATAATACGTTCTAAAGTAAGAAGCAATGAGAAAGAGCATAAGGTTAGAATATACTGCGATTTTACAGGGCATATTTTAAATAGATTTAAACTTATAAATAAATTTACAAATTTTGTACTCGTTGATGATAAAGGAATAGCGCGTTTTATAATCCGCGGCATAGTTAAACACAGTGAACTCAGAAATATTATAACTTATTTAATAAAAAAGTTCAATGCTGATTATGTCAGAGCCCCAATCGATATTAGCGCTGCTTATAACAGCGCTGCTTATAATTTAGAACGCATCCAAAAATAATTTTTCGCCGCTTCAGTTTTAATAATATTAAATGCTTATTTTTTAGTGTATCAAAACAAGACATAAATTTTCACTATGTGTCAAAATATCGCATATCAAATATGTTTAATCATAATTTTTTTTTGATAATTTTCGTAATATTTTTTTTAGATTTCTCTAACTTGCTTCTATGATATGATTTAAAAAATTAACTAAAGTTATAGAGTATTTTTGGCACGGTGTTTGCTTTATATATTCTCACAATAAACAATTAATAGATTTTCGGAGGAAAATAATATGGCAGAAGCTAAAAAAGAAAAATGGCAAGAACTTCTCGACGCTACGAGAGCAAATTATGAGAAAACAGTTAAGGTTATTACTGACCTTCAACAAGAAACTGAAAAAGTTATCAATACTTTAGTTCAAAAAGGTACTGAATTCTCAGAAGACTCAGCTAAAATGGCAAAAGATTGGATTGAAAAAACCAAAAAAATCGGAGAAGGCTTCCAGAAAGAAGTTGAAACTTCTATCAAAAAAGCTATGGAAATGATTCCTGACTTAAAGAAAATTGAATTCCCATTTAAAGCTCAATTCGAAGAAATGGCTAAAAAAATGGAAGAGCAAATGAAGAAAGTTTTCGAAAGTTTCAAACTTAAGTAACGCATTTATTTACTTAACGTAAATCTTAAAAAACCCCCATTTTTTTGGGGGTTTTTTTATTCATGCTGTAAAAAAGAATATTTTATTAATACTAATTTGATAAGGAAAAAAAATGAAAAGTAAAAGTCAAGCAGCCGTAGAAACGTTTTTATCCGGATATAACTGCGCTCAATCCGTTTTATTATCCCATTTTGATGAAACACAAATGGATAAAAACATTGCGTTAAAATTGTCCTGCGGATTCGGCGCTGGCATGGGCAGGAATGAAGAGGTTTGCGGCGCTGTTTCAGGCGGAATAATTGCAATCGGGCTTAAACATGGAAAAGGCATAAACGATACGGATTCAAATAAAGAAAAAACTTATAAACTTACAAAAGAATTAATGAATAGATTTGAGAGTAAACACGGTACTTATATTTGCAGAAAACTTCTGCGAGACTGTGACTTAATGACGGAGAACGGTCAGCAATATTTTATAGAAAATGATTTGAAAACAAAAGTGTGTTGTGAATGTATTAAAAGCGCGGTAGAAATTTTAGAAGATATATTATAGTTAACATTGAACATATAGTTTTTTATTTTAAAGGCTAAAAATAAGTAAAGGACTCAAACTGCTGTTTTGCTATATCATATCCTTTTTTAATCCTCAGTTTTATTATATCCGAGCTGAAGTCAAGCATATCACCAATGTATTCATCGGGTTCGATAATTATATAATCAAAAACTTTGTATTCCGTGCCGTCCGGCTTTATTAATTTTATTCCCTGCTCCCTTGCCTGTTTAACCAAATCATTAATCCGGATAAACTCAGTTAAACTTGAATTAATATTTTCGTTCATATTTATTTGCGTTACTACAATCTTTGCAATACTGAAAACGTCTGTCAGCAGTTTTTGTTTTTCTTCCATGCGCGGGGTACAGTTAATAATAACGAGAATATCAGGGTTTAGGCTTAATACATCTTTTATCGGGCTGATTTGCCTTACTCCGCCATCCACAACGTGAAGTATTTCTTCTCCGTTTTTAAGCTTGATAGATTTTACCGGTTTAGTTAAAACGGGTATTGAGGTTGATGCTAAGATTGCTTTACGGAAATTTAAATCATTTGAAAAATCTTCCGGTTGCAATACTTTATATTCGCCGTCTCTCATTGAAACAACACCTATACGTAATTCAACATCTTTATCAATTTTTTTTAAATGAACAGTTTGCTTTAACCTTTTATAGAGCGGAGTATTTTTAGTGAGGTATTTTGCCCCAAATAGAACTTTAAGCAATGATTTAAACCCCATCTTGCTTGAAAAAATGTCCTTGTAATTAATTTTTTCCCAAACACTTTTTAAATATTCATATTCATTCATAGCGAGAAACACAGCATTAATTGAACCTACCGAAACACCGCTTATAATTGAATATTTAAAATCAGGGTATATTTTTTTGAATTCTTCTTCTATATATTTAATAGCGCCGAATTGAAAAGCTCCAAATGCGCCGCCGCCGCTTAAAACAAGAGCAACTCTTTTTGACATTCATCTTCTCCTGTATATAAAGTTAATTAATGATTTATAATAAATCAAAATATAAATTTATGGCTTGACTTGAACTATATACATGTTTTATTGTGACATAGTTTATATATTTTATAAATTCTTAATATTTTTTTCATACTCAAGTAATAGTAATATGATGAATTTTAATGGGGCGGCATATCTTTTTGAGTATAAATCCAGGGAGAGAAACATGAAATTAAAAAATGTATTAAAATTATTTATGTCAGTTTTTGTATTGTCAGTATTATTTTCATCATGCTGTAAGCAGGAAAAAGTCGTTATTCTTGATGAAGGAAATAAATATAAGAATACTTCATTCACAACGAATTCCGGTGCTAACATGTTTAATACTGTGAAAGCCACCAAAATTGAATTATCTGAACGTGAAAAGCAGGCATTGGAAAAACTAAAATCCAAAGGTAAACTTTACATTGCTATTAGAAAAAAGATTGCGGTATACGAACCGCAAAGTAACGGCAGAATAGCCGGATTCCACTATAATCTAATTAAATATATTGCAAAGAAAATGGGAGTTAAACTAAAGATAAAACTAGTTTCATTTTCTGATTATTTTAAAAAAGACGGTAAAATACCTAAAAACGTAAAAACTGATGATAGTATTGTTTATAATCCCGATTTAATTAATAAGGTCGATTTATACGTTGACGTTATCACTATATTACCCTGGAGAAGCAGATTACTGAATTTTATCAGGGTTACTCCTGTTAAGCAAATTGTAGTAACGAGAAAAGGGGAAAAAATCCAAAATAATGATGAACTAAAAGGCAAAAAGATTGCAATGCAGATGGCTAGTTCATATGCGACCAGAGTTCAGAAAATAGAAAAAGAATTAGGAGCAAAGTTTAATTTCATCGAAGTTAAGGAAACCGGAGATATGCCCGTTGCCGTAGCTAATAAAAAAGCCGATGTAACTGTACAGGATAGTGACATGGCTTTAATGATGGCAAAAAAACTTAAAAACTTAACACTTTGTTATCCAATTACTGATACGCAGTATGTCGGCTGGGCAGTGAAAAAAAATAATCAAGCAATGCGATCATTAATTGAAAAATATATAAATAATGCAAGAAATACCGGAAAACTGGATGAATTATTCAAAGGGCAATACGGTATGACTTTAATTGAGTATTTAAGGCTCATTAAAGCGTAAAATCAGGGAGAAAGAAAATGAGATATAAATATAAATTACAATTATCAATTATTCCTTTAATTATAATTCCGGCAATTATTATAACCTTGATTTTCATATCCAAGTCATCAAACACAATAGAAAGCCTTCAGTTGGATTTAATGAAATACAAAGTCGATGTTTTAACTAAAAAGTGCAGCGATGAAGAGAAATTATTAATCAGGAGTAAGCAGAACGATTCAATATTCTACATTAATCAATCCAAAGGAAGAATGGTTAACGAAGCAATGAAAATGTATATACCCGGAGGTTATATATATATCGTTAGCACTGACGGCAGAATTATTTATCATCCGCATTTAAAAGAAGGATTTTATAATAATGCAATATTCGGAGAAAAAGTAAGTTATATACGAAAAATGATTAAAACCGCGAAAAAACTGAAAAGCAATCAAAAAGGCTATGTAACGTACTTCAGAAATATTTATAACAGGGAAAGTAATACAAAAGTTGGAATTTTTGGATATTTTCCCGAATGGCATTGGATTATCGTTGCGGTTGCTGATGAAAATATTGTTTTCAGCGCCATAAATAATTCGATAAATATTTCATTAATAACTTTATTGATATTAATTCTTACAACCGTGGCAATCTTATATTTATTTGCTCATGGAATTTCAAAACCAATCGAACAATTAAAGGAAACGTCCCTCAAAATGGCTGATGGGGATCTTGATGTTCAAGTAAATATTCAAACAAATGACGAGTTTAGTATTCTCGGTGAAACGTATAACTCAATGGCAAAAAAAATAAAAGAGCACACTGATAATCTAGAAACAAAGGTCAAAGAGAGGACAATTGAACTTCAAGCAATCAACGATAAAATCATGAAGGATTTAAGTATTGCCAGAAAAATTCAAGAAACAATAATCAAAACCATGCCTGAAACTCCTGAATTATTAATTGATGCTCAATATATTTCAATGGAAAGTCTGGGAGGCGATGTTTATGATATCAAACGCATAGGAAAGACAACGTATTCATTCCTTATTGCAGATGTATCCGGTCATGGAGTGCCCGCTGCTCTAATTACTACAATGGCGAAAACGAGTTACATCAACAGAAGCCATTGGAACAAAACAACAGCAGAAGTTTGTCAACAAGTTAATCTGGATTTATTCAATCTAATTGGAGATACCGAGCATTATTTAACAGCGTTCTACGCGACACTTGATTTATCAAAAATGGATCTTGAATTCACAAACTGCGGCCATCATCACGGTATTGTATATAGAGAAAAAACGAAAAGAATTGAACTTCTTGAATCTGACGGTTTTTTTATCGGAATTATAGCAGACCCGACATATACCTCACATAGAGTGAAAATAAATATTAAAGATAAAATATTCCTGTTCACTGACGGTATTCCTGAAGCTAGAAATGAGGCAGGAGAATTTTACACAAATGCCCGCCTTGAATCATTAGTTGAAAAATACGGCGGAAAAGCTCCCAGCGAATTTCTGGAATTATTAACTCAAGATGTCAATGAATTTACTGGTTCAAGACCACCGGATGATGATAGAGCTTTTCTCGTTATTCAGGTTATCTGTTCTTCCGAACATCCTTCAGCTGGAACTGCTAAAGAATTACCTGAAATCAGAGAATCATACTTATCAAACGAAGAACTTAATGCTTTTAATAAAACAATCAAGATGTTAAATCTTGATAAAATGTCATTAAACTTTCAGATAAATAAAGCAATTAAAAATATCAACAGCAAAAAAACAAAAGAAGCAAAAGAGTTATTAAACAAGCTTATTGATTTTTTCCCGGCAAATACTAAAATAATAAACGCGTTAGGTGTATTAGCGTTCAGAGAAAATAACATCGAGCTGGCTCTTGAATATTTTAATGAAATTAAAAATATTGACCCTGAGTTCAAAGATATTGACAGTACAATAGAAAAAGTTAAAAGCACTTTGACTAGTGTGGGGTAGTAAATAAAACGGGTATTTTATTTGAATTAGTAAATTTCATTGTTCTATGGATTGTTTAACAGCTATGGCTTTTTCGTAAATTTTGTCAAATTGCCCGTTGTTTATATAATCAGCTTTGAAAATTTCACCCCCAATACCAATGCATAATGCCCCGGCATTAAGGTAATGTTTTATATCGTTTGCCCTTATTCCGCCTGTTGCGAAAATATTTAAATCAGGATACGGGCCGAAAAGCGCTTTTATATAATTTATTCCGCCAAGGCAATTTGAAGGAAAAACCTTAACAACACTTGCGCCCAGCCGTAATGCTTTGATTATTTCCGTTGGTGTAGCCACCCCTGGTATTACGGGTTTATCTGCATCATTAGCCAGGTTTATAATTTTTTTATCCAAATGCGGGCAAACAATAAAATCTGCGCCTGCATCTATGGCTTGTTTGGCAAGTTTGGTGTTATTCACGCTACCCATGCCGACGGAATAATTACCGGATTCTTTTATTTCCCGGATACACGTTGTCGCATCAGGAGTAGTCATTGTAAACTCAATGGTAGTAAACCCTGCGGAAAGAAAACTTTTCGCTGCTTTTATTGCTTTTTCCGCGCTATCGGTTCTGATTATTCCAACTATTTTTGCTTTTCTAAATATTTTGGCTATATCAAGCATTTTAATCCCTTGTAATTTTAACTTAACTTTTTAAGGAGAATATTAGTAAGCTCCTCTTTTTCATGGTTATCAAGAGCTTTATTATCTTTATTTAATATATAAAATGTATCTACAACGCGTATACCCAAAGTGTTAATTTTTGCAAGTTGAATGTTAAATTTTAACGTTGCTAAGACTTTGGAAACCTTATAAAGCAACCCGATTTCATCCCGGCAGCTTAACCTTAATATTGTACTACCATCAGGCGAAATGTCAAACTCAATTTTTGTTTTTATTTGAACATTGCTTTTAATTCCGATTTTTGAAGCACGTTTTTCTATCAATTCTCCAATATCATTAATTTCACCGGATAGAGCGCTGTTTAATTCTTTAGCAACTCTTTCCCATTTGCCCTGTTCAACAGGCCCGTCAAAATAATGTGATATAACGAAATAATCAATAGCGAGTTGTTTGGTAAATAAACTTGCGTCAAGAATGCTTAACCCGTTCGCGGAGAAAATCCCTGCTATTTTTGAGAAAAGCCCTGCCTTTTCGTCGGCAATAATAAAAACGAGATAATAGTCGTGTTTGGATTTGTAATCCAATACTATTTTTCCTTTTTCCCTGTTTTTATTTAATTCAAAATGTTTTAATATATCATCCTTTTCAATTTCGATATAATAGTTTTCAGGAAGCTTTGATAAGAACTCAGAAAGCCCCTCTTTGTCTTCTGTTTTAGAAAGCAATTTTTTCTTTAAATCATCAACTTCATTATCAAGAAGTTTTACGTTGCCCTCATCCTTTAATAAAACATGGGTTTTATAATACAGCTCAAGCAATAATGAACTTTTCCAGTTGTTGAATATTCCGTTTGCTACAGCATTCATGTCAGCATAAGTAAAAATGAAAAGATGCTTTAACCTGTATTCACTGCCCATTTTTTCTGTGAACGCGGCAAGGGTTTTCATTTCATTGAAATCAACCCTTTGAGAAGTCTGGCTCATTAAAAGATGGTTTTGTATTAAGAAAGCTATAAGAATTTTTTCTTCTTCGGAAAATGGAAAAACTTCAACCACGTTATCCATGGTTCTTCTCGCGTTTTCAACGTGGTCACCGGGCCAGATTTTACCATAATCATGCATAATCAAACTGAATATTAAAAGTTCTTTATCCTTCAACTGATAGAGAATGTTCCGGTAATGAGTCAGATTTTTGTTTTCATCAACGTATAATTTTTCAATTTGTTTTGCGCATTGTAAATGGTGTTCATCAAGAGTGTAATGGTGGTATAAATCATGC
>CALGPD010000305.1 GCA_937960625.1 uncultured Spirochaetia bacterium
CACGCATTCAGCAATTTTTGATTTAAAACTTTTTTATCAGTACAACGGGAAACTACAAGTCCAAGAAGCAAAACCAGAAGTAACTTAACGTTTTTATTTTTCATTAAATATTGCCTCAATCAGTACGTTATTAAAATTTAAGAAAAAAAATTTTTATTGACAAAGAATTATAAAAAAGTAATAATGCGTTAATTTTATTTAATTAATAATTTCATGAGGAGAATTTAATGAAAGATATTTTTGAAAACTTTATTAAGATTGTTGAACAACAAAAAGACGCGCAAGAAAAAATGAAAGAAGAGCTTAAAAAATACGTTGATGCTAACAAAGCAAAACTTGAAGAAGCTTCTAAAAAAATTAAAGAACAATTTGAAGAAATGATGAAAAAAATAACTGATCCTTCAAATATTCAGGAAATCATGACTAAAACAATGGAATTACTTGGTAAATTAATCGGTGAAGACAACGCAAAAAAATTGATGGAAATCCAAAAAAACTTCCCGTTCTTAAATGAGTATATGAAAAAAATATTTCCACAACCAAATAAAAAATAACTTCCGTATTATTAAAAACAAAAAGCCATACTATTTTAGTATGGCTTTTTTACTTTATTTTAAAACTTTTTATAATTCAAAGACTGCACCTTTATCGGCACTGGAAACGAGTTTACCGTATCTTGCCATGTAACCGCTTTTTATTTTTGGTTCAGGGTGTTTTACTTTTTCCAAACGTTTTTTTATTTCTTCATCTGAAAGTTTTACGTTTAAAGTTTTTTCCCTAATATTGATTTGAATAATATCGCCTTCCTCAACTATACAAATAGGCCCGTCTGATGCCGCTTCCGGTGAGACATGCCCAATTGACGCTCCTCTGGTTGCTCCGGAAAATCTGCCGTCTGTTATTAAAGCAACGTCTCTATCAAGGCCCATTCCTGCAATACTGGAAGTTGGTGATAACATTTCCCTCATTCCAGGCCCGCCTTTAGGGCCTTCATAACGTATTACAATAACATCGCCTTTTTTAATTTTTCCGCCTAAAATTGCTTCCATTGCTTCTTCTTCAGAATGAAACACTCTTGCAGGGCCTTCATGCTCCATCATTTCTTCATCTACAGCAGCTGATTTTACAACTGAACCGTCAGGAGCAATATTTCCCGTTAATACGGTTAATCCGCCTTTTGCATGGCGAGGATTATCAAGCGGCCTTATTACATCGTTATTATATATTTTCGCGTTTTTAATATTTTCACCTATTGTTTTACCCGTTACTGTTATACAATCTGTGTTTAATAATTTTCCTTTATTTAATTCTGCTAATACAGCGGATATTCCCCCAGCGCGGTTTAAATCCTGCATGTAATGATTACCTGCAGGAGCTAAATTACATAAATGAGGAGTTTTTTCGCAATACGGATCCAAATCTTTTAGAGTAAAATTTACCCCTGCATAATGCGCTATTGCAGGAAGGTGTAAAGCAGTATTTGAAGAACCGCCTATTGCCATATCTGTTGTAATCGCGTTTTCAAACGCTTTTTTAGTCATAATATCTGCGGGCTTAATGTCTTTTTCAACAAGGTACATTATTTGTTTTCCCGCGCTTTTTGCAAGCCTTACTCTATCAGAATGAATAGCGGGTATTGTACCGTTTCCGGGCAGTGCCATACCGAGAGCCTCACATAGGCTGTTCATTGAATTAGCTGTAAATAATCCGGAACAAGACCCTACTCCCGGGCAAGCCGCGCATTCAAAATCTAAAAGCTCGTTTTCTGACATGTTTCCAGCACTTACCTGTCCGATAGCCTCAAATACTTTCTCAAGCCCAACGTTCTGGTTTTTATACTCACCTGCTAACATTGGCCCGCCGGAAATCATTATGGTTGGAATATTTAATCTCGCTGCAGCTATTAACATTCCTGGTATAATTTTATCGCAGTTTGTTACCATAACAAGCCCGTCAAACGGATGAGCCGTTGCCATTATTTCAATTGAATCAGCAATGTGTTCTCTTGAACCAAGGGAATATTTCATCCCTTTATGATTCATTGCAATTCCGTCACAAACTCCTATGGTGGGGAATTCAAGCGGAGTTCCGCCGTTTGCAAGAATGCCGTTTTTAACTGCTTGTGTTATCGTTTTTAAATGAACGTGTCCGGGTATAATTTCGTTAAACGAATTAACAACCCCTATGATTGGTTTAGATAATTCTTCATCAGAAAGCCCTGAGGCTTTAAATAACGAACGGTGAGGAGCACGTTCTATGCCTTTTTTCATCTGGTCACTGCGCATAATTTTCCTTCCTTAAATTAATATATAAATTGCTAAATAAATATAATTCAAGCTTATTCAACAGTCAAAACGTAAATTTTATCCAAGATTTCTAGAATAAAAAAATTAAAAGGGCGCAGACATCAGGGGGAAACTGCGCCCTCGGGCAATGTCAACAACTAGTTTAATATTTCTTGTAAGTCTTTTTCCGCTTCTGTTACAGGCATCAGGTTAAACTTTTCTTTTAACACATCATATACCGGCTTTTTTATAAACGCAGGCATTGACGGACCTAAGCGCATATTATTTATGCCGAGATACAATAATGAAAGCAATATTACAACTGCTTTTTGTTCATACCATGATAAAATCATTGATAAGGGCAACGAATTAATATCAGTGTCAAAAGCTCCGGCTAAAGCTTTAGCTATTTCAATTGCTGAATAAGCATCATTGCATTGACCAATATCAAGTAATCGGGGAATACCGCCTATATCTCCGAAATCAAGTTTATTAAACCTAAATTTGCCGCATGCAAGTGTAAGCATTACACAGTCATTTGGAACTTTTTCTGCAAATTCGGTGTAATAATTACGCCCTGATTTTGCTCCGTCACAGCCACCGATTAGGAAAAAGTGTTTTATACTACCCGCTTTAACAGCTTCAATAACTTTATCTGCAACGTTTAATACCGCATTTCTTGCAAAACCTATGGTTATTTTTCTTTCCTCCCGGTCATGTTCAAAACCATCATGCTGTAAAGCTGCTTTGATCACAGGAGCAAAGTTTTTATCGCTTATATGGGTTACTCCAGGCCATGCAACCAAACCCGTTGTAAATATTCTATTTTTATAAGTCTCAGCAGGCTTCTGAATGCAATTCGTTGTCATTAATATTGCTCCGGGAAACTCGTCAAACTCTTTTTTCTGGTCCTGCCATGCTCCGCCATAATTACCTACAAGGTGTTTATATTTTTTTAACTCCGGATAGGCATTTGCAGGGAGCATTTCTCCATGAGTATAAACATTAATACCTTTATCTTTTGTTTGTTCAAGTAATTCTTTTAAATCTATTAAATCATGACCAGAAATTAATATTGCTTTTCCTTTCACCGGTGTAATTCGAACTTGAGTTGGTTCAGGATGTCCGAAAGTTTCCGTATGTCCGCTGTCAAGCATTTCCATAACGCGTATATTTACTTTTCCAACTTCAAGAGCAAGGCCTAAAAGTTTTTCAAGTTCATGGGAATTTTCCGAAAGAGTATTTAATGCTTTATGAATAAAAGCATAAATTTCATCATCTTCTTTTCCCAATAATGCAGCATGGTCAGCATAAGCAGCCATTCCCTTTAAACCGAATATTATTAAATGGATAACTCCTGCTGTCTCCGGGCCGTATTTTTTTATATCATTTTCCATAGTATAATTATGGCCTTGGTTAACGAGTTTATCCATATCTATATCCGGTGTCCATACAGCCGGGCCTGATAATACTAGTGTTTTTTGTTTTTTATCCTTTAGCGCGGATTCATAAATATTTTTCGCTCTATTTTTAAGTTTGTCAGCTTTTAATAATATTTTTTTCATACGTAATTCATTAAAATTCACGTTGGTTACTGTTGTAAATAATGCCTTAACGATAAATCTGTCAATTTCGTTGTCTTTTTTTCCTAGCTGCCTTGCTCTATGAGCATACATTGAAATCCCTTTACAAGCAAAAACCAATAAATCCTGTAAAGCCGCCACTCTTGGAGATTTTCCACACACCCCGAACATATCACAAGCTGTTTCTTTAGCTGTTTGTTCACATTGATAACAAAACATTTCCATAAAATCAATACTCCTTTTTAATGTATTTAGGTACTTTTATACTAAATTGATTGAAAAAAAATTATGAAATACCTTCAAACTCTGATAAAGATTTACTTCTCATATATACAATTAATTGATTGTTTGCTTTTTCAAGTTCTCCGGAAAAAATGCACGATTTAAATGTGCAATTTTCCTTACCCATTGGGCAGGCTTCCAGTTTAACCGGCCCTATGGTAGCTTCATATACTTCAAGAAGTTTAATTTCGTTTGAAGGCTTAGCAAGAACATACCCTCCTGCGGGCCCTCTTTCTGATTTTAATAAACCGGCATGAACCAACCGCTGGAGGATCTTTGCGATATGATTTGCCGAAGACGATATTTGTTTAGTAAGCATTTTTACGTTCACAAACTTTCCATTTTTAGTTGAAATATATGCCATCCCGTGTAATGCGATGGAAACCGCTTCAGAAATTTTTATTATTGAACTCATATTATGCCCTCTATTTAGGTATTTTAATACCTAAATACTATAAAGTCAAATTTTCTATAGTTTTATTTCATTTTTTGATAATAAAACCAGAGTATCTCTGTCTAGAATGGTTATTTTTTGTCCGTCAATATCTATAATATTGTTATCTCTCATTTTTCTAATCGTTCTTGATAACGTTTCGGGCACAGTTCCAATTATCCCGGTTAATTGACTTCTGCTAACGT
>CALGPD010000306.1 GCA_937960625.1 uncultured Spirochaetia bacterium
AGTTTGTCGGAGGGCTTTAAGTTAAAGTTAAATCAAACTATAAATTTTAATATCTATATTTAATCTTGGATTTTATAATAGAGTTAGAATACCAGTTAAATACCTCCTAAACTTACGCGTTAAACCTCTTCCTACAATCCGAGCCAGGGTGCTTGTTAAAGCTCATAGGGAATGAAGCCAAGGAATTTTAAAACGAATTAAACGTCAAGGCAAACCCGGGATTTTTTGAAAAACCGGTTTGTTTAATCAAATATTGCCGATAATTATTACATAAGGAGTTTATAATGGATACGTCCTCGTTTTTAGATTTAGACATTGTCGTTGTTTGCGGTTTGCCCGGAGCGGGAAAATCCCATTTTTCACGGGCTTATTTTAAGGACACTGATTTTAAAAGAGTTAACCGCAAAATTATTAGAAAAGCTTTATATGAAATGACGAACTTTGATGAGCAATGGAAAAACGAATATTTTAACGAGAAAGATGAATATCTGGTTAAACACGTTGAACGAAAAATCATTGAACATTATTTACATAAAAGCAGAAAGGTTTTAATTGATAACACGAGTGTAACCAAAGACTCTCGTAAAAATTATGTGCGTATAGCTAGAGAAATGAATAAATCAATAGGTGTAATATTTATTAATACAAGCGTGAATACATGCATAGAACGCAATAGAAAAAGCCAAGATAAAATACCTGAGATTGTAATTTCCAATTTATACGCTAAAATTGAAATTCCTCAAAAAGATGAAGGGTTTAAAAGAGTTAAGAAAATTGACAATTATTAAACTATTTTTTCAAGAATTACCCTAAAACCTATTATATCGTTTCCGTCATAAAGATGTTTAAGTTCGGAATTATCAAAAAATCCGATTACCTGTAACAACCCTACTCCGCCGGATACATCCGCGCCTTCAAGTTCCCTGAAAGAATTAAAATCAGTATAATACTTAAGTTTAAAGCCGTTTAGTTTCTTCAATGCATTAGTAAAATCCGTATTTTTCTTAAAAGCCTGTTCACGAATTTTTAATGCATCCAGAATATCTATAACCGCGAACAATTCTTTACGGCTTTGATTAAAACGGGTATGCTCCCTAACATCCATGCCCTGCCCTTCATCAGTGATAGTAATTATAATTTTATTCTTTCCGTTTTTAAGCTTTTTAATTTCAAGTGAAGTAGTAACGTATTTATTCTCGTTGTATTTATTACCGTGAATAATTGCGTTGCGGATAATTTCGCATAATCCGTAGTCCATAAAAAATAAAGTTTCGGTTAAAATATTTACTTTTTGTTTAATTTTATCAATAACGCGTTCCGCAAGTATGATTTCAAAATTGATATTACTGGGGATTTTCCAGATAGTTTTTCCGTTCTCTTTTGAAACCTTAATATCACTCTCGTCAATAATGTATATGTATTTTTTTTCATTGATTAATTCTATAAAAGTGTCAACTAAATCAGGGTCATATAAAACGCCTTTATTCTCTTCAATTTCCTGAATAATGCACTCTTTTTTATTGTTAAACTGCAAATCTCTTCTTCTAAGCATCATAACAAAATCATCAACCATACCGATGATTTTTGCCCCTTTAACAATTTCATCACCTTTTAATCCGTTTGGATAGCCAAGACCGTTATATCTTTCCTGATGCTGTAATATCATTTCCCTTACGTTGTCAATACCTTCTAAGTCTTCAATAATCTCAACGCTTTTTTGCGGGTGAGTTTGGA
>CALGPD010000307.1 GCA_937960625.1 uncultured Spirochaetia bacterium
ATATAAATACAGGGATATCTATCGACCGAGATGGATAAATAATTTCACTTTAAGTAGCAAAAAGATTAGGCATCTTAAATTCCGTCAAGACCCGAAGGTGAAAAAATACAATTTGTTAAATCCATATGGAGTTAAAGATTGGAATAAATTTTTAAAGTTCATAAAGAATTTATATAAAAAACGAGTCGGATTTTTAAATTATATGATTGGTCATAAAATTAGACAAATGCGAAAGCCAAAGTATAAAGATTTAATACTTCCGTTTTTCTTAACAGCGAGCCAGGAAAACGTGTACAGCACTGATCCTTTCACAGAAGCACGGTATTATCATTCAAGTTATTGTTTATTCGATGATGATGTCCGGACGAGTTGGGTCACTAACAAAAACCGTGGAATTGGCGCCTCAATCAATATAGCATTTAATAATCGCGTTAAACTATATAAAATAGGCATCCGTCCCGGGTATGATTATAAAGATCCTAAATACGGCGATCTGTTTATGAAAAATAACCGGATTAAGAAGATAAGAATAACGTTTTATAAAAATTTAATGCTGAGAATATTAACAACGAAAATAATTAAGTTTGACGGAACACGGGGTATGAAGTATATTAAACTGCCTTATTACCGGTGCCATGCCATGAAAATAAAAATTCTTTCGGTTTATCCGGGCATTAAATATAAAAACGATACCTGTATTAACGAGATAAAAATATTCGGCAAGTAGCAATAAGCCTATCCAGACATGTATGGTTTTTACAGCGAAACAACATAGGGTCAGACATATGTGTCTGACCGGAAAAATGTCTGCTGCGAAGCCGGGATAGACACAGGTCTATTCCTACGATTGGTATTACAATGTATATATTCGTTGTGCGCAATAATTTAGACTTTTTTTCCCTTTTATGTGATTTTCCCTTGCATATTTTTTTTTCTCTTTGTATTATATTCTATAGTGGACTGGGAAATAACTGCACAGTACTTTTTTAACATACTATATTTTAATTTGCCGGGTATAAAATTTTAGGAGCGGGGAATTTAAATGAAACGTTTTATTCTTGGACTTTTTATTGTCCTTGGAAGTATAATTATATTAAGCGCTCAAAACGCGGATGCCCCAAAATATAAAAGCTTAATGTCCTATCAGAAATTCATTGAGGGTGTTTACCATTATAATACACGGTCTTATAATGCTGCTATTGACGCGTTCATCAAAGCGCTTGAACACAAACCCGATGATTTTAGGGCGCGTATCTGGTTAGGCAAAGCGTATTATCATGCGGGGTATGAGAAAAACGCTATCTCAGAATGGGAACGAGTTATAAATCAAGGCGGAGGCACCAACCTTTTACGCCAGAAACTTAATTTTATCTTTTATCAAAGAAGCCTTGAAAAAAGATATAAAATGCACCGGTCGTATATCCCTTTAAAAACCATAAAAGGTGTTCAGGAAAAAAATTATACTTTTGTGCATGCGACGTCCATAGCAATGAGAAACCCTAAAGAGCTTTTTGTCTCAGGTTTTTCTTCTGCTAACATTTGCCTTTTTGACCAGAACGGTTTAATAAAAACGAGAATTGATAAAGGTGATAAAAATTTCAAAAAGCCTTTTGATATGGCAATAGACAAAAACGGAAATTTATACGTTACTGATTTCGGAGCGGATTCAGTACATATATATAATAGAAGAAACGAGCATATCACATCGTTTGGCGGGTTCGGACTTAAGCAGGGGGAATTTTCAGGCCCGGAAGGTATCTTTGTAGACAAAAAGAATAATATATACGTTGTTGATTCCGGTAATAACCGGGTTCAGCAGTTCAGGATTAACAGGGACAACGCGGTAATCTTTTTACGCGAATTCGGTAAAAGGGGAGCCGGCCCGGGCCAATTTTTCAGGCCGACTGATGTTTGTGTATCCGATGACGGTAAAATATTCGTTACTGATATGGGAAATAAACGCGTTCAAGTCTTTGATGATTCCGGCAACTATTTAAAACAATTCGGAAATGATTATTTAAAACGCCCTCGGGGTATGCTATTGATTGATAAAAACAATTTACTCATTGCCGATGAACAAATAGGCATAATTAAATACAACATTCTTGAATCGTCATGGCATGTGATTAAGAAAAAGGATAATGAAGAGTTATTCAATCCCGTTGATATGCTTTTAGATCAGCATGGTTTGTTATACATTGCGGATTATGGAAGAAAAAATCTGCTCGTTCTTATTCCTGAAAAACTAAAATACGTTAATTTAAACGTTGATATTTTACAAACCTTTAATAAAAATTATCCAAAGCTTACGCATAAAGTTAGAGTTACGGACAGGTTTAATAATGATATTAAAGGCCTTGACTATACAAACTTTGTAATATATGACAACAATAAAAGAGTTAAAGAATACTCTGTACATGAGTTCAAACCCGGGGCAGATCGGATGCGGATTATTATTTTAAATGACCGCAGTGTTAATATGAAGAAATATAATTCGGAACTGCGGGAGTTAATGAACGAGTTTTTACGAAAACTTAAAAGCGCGGACAGAGTAAAAGTTATCAATTTTGGAAAAGGCTATGAAGACGCTATTCCTTTTATGAATCAGCGTTTAAAACCGCTTGAAATGATTACATCGGATAATTATTCCATTGAGCAGCAAGCCGGAAAAGCAATGTATGAATCAATAAATAAATCTTTTTCCAATAACGCGAAACCGCGTATCCTTTTAATTACAAACGGAAAATTATCAGGTGATGCTTTTCAGCCTTACGGTTTGGAAGGTTTAATTAACTATGCAAAAAATAATAACGTTCCGGTTTTTGTTCTGTGTTTCGGTACGGGAGAACGATTGCATGACCTTAAATTAATAGCTGAAAAAACAGGCGGGCGGTTTATATCAGCATCGAGTTCAAATGATGTTTACCGTCTTGTAAAGTTAATGAGAGATAAAGAAGATATTTTCTATCTTATAAATTATACAACTATTTCCGCAAGTGAATTCGCGAGAAAAGCATGGAGGACTCTCCGAGTCGAATTAAACTATAAAAAACTTTTCGGTTTGGATAGGGGAGGGTATTTTATACCGTGATGGATTTTACTTTTCAAAAAAGAATAATGGCTGAAACTGTGGTTTCAAAGCTTAATATTACCGATTACCGTATAAAAAAAGCGTTATTAAGAGTTGAACGGCATTTATTCGTCCCTCAGGCATTACAGTTCCGTGCTTATGAAGATATCTCTCTGCCCATAGGTTATAATCAGACAATCAGCCATCCTTCAATCGTAGCGTATATGACATCCTTGCTTGAACTCGAAGGCGATGAAAAAGTATTGGAAATCGGAACGGGTTCGGGATATCAGGCCGCAATACTCGCTGAACTCTGCAAGCAGGTTTATACAGTCGAAATTAAACAGGGTTTATTCGAAAAAACCCATGCATTATTGAAATTTAAACTCCGCGTTGTAAATATTCGTTGCTATTTATCTGACGGCAGTGTTGGTTTAAAGGAACTCGCGCCTTTTGATAGAATAATAGTAACGTGTTCTTCAAGTGAAGGAATTCCTGAAAGCCTTATAAACCAATTAAAGGTAGGCGGGATAATGGTTATTCCCGTTGATGAGGGTGACGGCGGAAGATTAATTGTAGTTAAGAAATTAGAGCAAAATAGATTTACTTATGAAATAGCGGGAGAGGTTGACTTTGTTCCGCTTGTGAAAGGAAAGAATAACGATGTTTTTACTTCGATGGCTTAGACAATTGTATGACTGGACTATGAAATGGGGCGAAAGCAAATACGCTGTTCTTGCCTTATGTATTATTTCTTTTGCGGAAGCGTCTTTTTTCCCGGTTCCACCGGATATTTTGTTAATAGCAATGTGTTTATCTAAACCGAAAAAATCTTTTCTCTACGCAGGTTATACCTCTATTATGAGTGTTACCGGCGGTGTTGCAGGATTTTTTATCGGTTATTCGCTGATGACTTCAGTGGGAATACCCATATTGAAATTTTACGGTTTAATGGACTGGTTTAATCAGCTTTCCGTTACTTTTGCAAAGTTTAATTTTTGGGCGGTGTTTATCGCGGCATTAACCCCGATTCCATATAAAGTTTTTACAATCACAGCAGGCGCGGTTGCGGCTAACCCGGAATTAAGCGTTCCTTTTGCAGGGTATTTTGCAACGTTTATGCTTGCTAGTATTTCCGGCCGCTCAATAAGATTTTTCGGTGTATCTACTTTAATTTATTATTTCGGTAAAAAGGTTAAGGAATGGATTGATAAGTATTTTAATTGGGCAGCTTTAGGTTTAGCGTGTTTACTCGTTGGAGGGTTCCTTTTAATTAAATACGTTTAGATAAGGTATTTTATGAAAAAGTTTATATTAATAATAATAGCATTTAGTTTGTTTTCATTCGCGTATTCACAAACTGCGCGCAATTTATATAACAAAGCAAAATGGGAATTGCGCAGAGGAAATCTTTATTCAGCAATTCATTTTTTTAAAAATGCTTTGCGTAAAAATCCATATTACCGTCAGTGTTATGAAGGGTTGGCGCGTGTTTACATTCGGCTTAAAAATTATCAGGAAGCTTATAAAAACCTGAGAAAAGCTTTGAATTATGACTGGGAGAATATCGATAACTTAATTGATATGGCAATTATCCGTATGAAAATTGCAGTCCGTCCCGGAGAGATTTTGTCTGCTGAATATTATCTGCAAAAAGCGTATAGGTTGAAACCGAGAAATAAACGCGTTTTAAAAATATATGGTGATTATCAGGCGGAACGCGGTTTTTATGACAGAGCCATTATGTTTTATAAAAAAGCTCTGCTCGTTGATGAAAGGGATTTTGATATATATATAAGAATCTCCAAAGCGTATATGAAAAAGGGCGACCGGTATAATACACGTAAATATTTAAAGCTTGCTGAAGAAATTAACTCACGCAGCGAAAAAAGTAATTATGAACTCGGTGTATATTATTATAACAACAAAGATTATGACAGAGCATTGAAGTATTTCCGCATCGCGGTTTCAATCAAAAACGATTTCCAATCCCCTATGCATTATCTCGTTAATATATATTTTATAAGAAATGATTGGGAAAAAGCAATTTATTTTTTGCGCAAACTTAGAAGGATAAACCCCAGAGACCATCTTGTTTATTATAAACTCGGTGTTTCTCTAGCCGAGTTAGGCGCTAAAACAAGTGACAGGTTTATGGTACGCAGGGCAATCCGCATCCTTAAAACAGGGCTTAGAAACCGGATTTCCGATGATATGATACGTTTAATGGCAGAAGAAATTGCTGTTAGTAAATTAAAAATAGGTGACAGTGAGCGTGAAAAACTCTCCCGTTATTATTGGAAACTTGCCAATTATTATATGCGGATTAATTTAGTGGACAGAGCTATTTTTGCCTTAAAGCGCGGCATCAGGCTTGACCCTAAAAGCGTAAGGTTCAGGCATAAACTTGCAACCATATACCGAAAACTGGGATTTATTGATAAATTCTACCGGGATTTATTATTAATAAAACGTGATATTACAAGAACGAACAGAAACGTAAATGACGATTTAATGTTTATGCGAAACCGCGTTGTTGATACCCTGGCATATAAAGAAAATATACGGCAGTATGAAATTACCCGCCCAAGGCCAAAAATAGTTATTTCTTTGTTTCACGAAAACACAGCATACAAAAGACGTCATACCGGCATTACCCCGGTGATAAGAGAACTATTGCATGAATCATTGTTGTTAAAAGGAAAACTCAACGTATATTCTCTGAGCCCTCCTCACGCGTCAGAGGAAAGCATACTAAGAAACCATAAGGCTGACATATTATTAAGAGGGCGTGTGATTGAACGCGCTGAATCATTAACTTTGCAGGTTGATTTGATTACAATAGCAACGGGAAACAGGTTTGCAAGTTATACGGTTACGAAAAAAGGCAACCGCAGAATTATGGAAGCGGTTATAGATACTGCTAATCGTATCAGTAAAAAAGTTCCTGTTTTCGGCAAAATAATAAGAAGAAGCGGACACACCGCAATAATAAACGTGGGGCGCTGGCAGGGATATAAAAACGGTGATGAGTTTGAAATATATCAAAACCAAGGCATCATCCGTGATTTACTTTCAGGCTACCCAATAAGGCGAAAAAAAGACGTTTTAGGTACAATAAAAATTACTAGAGCAGGGGAAATGATTTCCCGTGTTCAACTTAATATCAACCGGTATATTATTTTTAACAGCATTAATTTAAATAACGTGGTTGTATATCGAAAAAAACCAAAAAAAAAGCAAGCGAGGGCTAACCAATGATTTTTGACTACGTTACTTCTGGTGAGTCTCATGGTAGAATGCTTGCAACGGTAATAAACAACGTGCCCGCGGGGTTTACTGTAAACGAAGATTATATAAACAACGACCTTTCCCGACGTCAGCAAGGATACGGACGGGGCGGGCGTATGAAAATAGAAAAAGATAAAGTTGATATCACCTCAGGTGTCAGAAAGGGGCAGACAACGGGTTCTCCTGTCTGCATGCTCATACACAACAAAGACTGGGAAAACTGGAAAAATAAAGAAATAGAAGATTTTACACGCCCGCGTCCTGGACACGCTGATTTAACCGGCGGGCTTAAATATAATAGAAGTGATTTACGCGATATTTTGGAAAGAGCCAGCGCCAGGGAAACTGCTATGCGTGTTGCTGTGGGCTCGTTTGCTAAAAGCATACTTGAAGAGTTTGGAATAAAGATAATCGGATTTGTGACTGGAATTGGAGGAATTGAAACCAAAGAGGCTACTTCTCTTACTTTTGAGCAAATTGTTCTTCGGAGCGGTGAATCTGAGATCCGGACTGCGGAACACTCAAAAGACGGAGATATAATAGAACTAATCGACCGGGCGAAGAGTGGGGGGAATACACTGGGAGGAACGTTTCGAGTGCAAGTGCACGGCGTACCTGGAGCGCTCGGTAGTTTTAACCACTACGCCAATAAGCTGGACGCGAGATTGGCAATGTCCATCATGAGTATTCAAGCTGTTAAGGGGGTCTCATTCGGCCTTGGATTTAACTATGCTGGTACTCATGGCAAGGATGCTCATGATGAGATATTTTTTTCCCAGGAAAAAGGATTTTACTACAACACAAACCGTTCGGGCGGCATTGAAGGCGGTATGACCAACGGCAACGACATAATCATTAACGGAGTTATGAAACCAATTCCAACGTTAATGTCACCGTTGATGAGTGTTGACATTAAAACCAAAGAACCGTTTGAAGCGGTTAAAGAACGCAGTGATGTTTGCGCTGTTCCCGCGTGCGCTGTAGTGGCGGAATGCGTTACCGCTATTGAGATTTTACGCGTTTTTTGTGAGAGGTTCGGGTTTGACAACCGTGAACAGATGATGACAAGATTTGATATGGAAAAGGACTTGTCCTTTTAAATATATTTCACCTTCTTTTTTATAACGCCCCTTTTACGTTAGTATCAGGGGTTTTTTGTTTGG
>CALGPD010000308.1 GCA_937960625.1 uncultured Spirochaetia bacterium
GCCATAAGCCTTTTATCAAAATCTTGAATAGCTTTTACTTTGTTTTCAACATCTCCAAGATGGCCGCATTCATCCGCAGCTTCAGCATGCACAAATACAAAGTCGTGGTCATTAAGGGCATTAACACAGGCATCTGCTTTACCTTCGTAATTGGTGTCAATCCAGCCCGTTGCCCCTTCAACTCTTATACACGTTAAACCCATTAGAACTCCAAGCCCTAATATAACATCAACAGCACTGATTATAGCTCCGGTTTTAGAATACATATCATAAAAAGAAGGCATTTCAGGTTTTCCGCCGGGACTCCAGGGCCAAATCATATTAGCGCATGGTTTTCCCTGTTTAAATTTATCTGCATTTACGGAATGATTTGATAAAAACTCATAACTGTCTAATGTTAACCGGTTTAACACATTGCAAGTATTTACCTGCTTTTTGTTATTTATATCTTTAGGCCTTAATAGGATATTTTCGGATATTTCAGTATCCTGTTCATCATCCGGTTTTGAGTAAATAATGTCGGAAGAAAATTCTTCCCCTTTTAAAATCAATAGATTACGGTATGATACTCCGGGAGCGAAACGTATTTTATCGCTTCCATACTTTTCGTTTAATGCTTGAATTAATTCTTCAGATTGCTCCTGAGAAATATGCCCGCCGGAATATTCTAAAAGAACGTTGTCTCTGGCATAAATCAGATTACACCGGAATGCAATTTCATCCGGAGCAAGCGTAATTCCCTGGCTTGCGGCTTCAATAGGGCCTCTGCCAAAATTATATTTTTTAACATCATAGCCTAAAACGCCCATATTAGCAACGTCACTTGAAGTAGGATAGCCTTCAAATAGGGTTTTTACAGTACCGGAAATTCCTTTTTGCGCAATCATATCCATATTTGGAGTATGAGCATACATTAACGGGGTTTTCCCGTCAAGCTGCTTTAAAGGCTCGTCTGCCATTCCGTCACAAAGAAAAACTACATATTTCATATCATTCCCGTTCGTTTCAATTTTCTCTAACAATAATTAATGAGATTAGTTTTATTAGTCAAGAAAATGAATATTAATTTATTCGAAAAGCTTAAGCGTATATTTTAAATCAGCATAACTGCAAAAGATATTCTTTACTTTTTCTATAAAGTCAACGTTGCTTTTATTTATCTTAAAAATAAAAGTAAAAACTACTTTGGCGGGGGCCAACTTGTTTACAGTTTCCATGGCAAAATCGAGGTCCTGCTTTGATTGTATTTCAAATTTTAAATAATCATTTCCTGTCATATAAAGAAGGTTTTCAAAAAAGAATGAACCTCCTTCTCCAGTTGAAGGCAATTTGAAATTAATAATTTTAACAGTATGAGCCGGAATATTTTCAAGAGGTCCGGTTCCGTTTGTTTTAAGATAAACTTTTTTCCCCATGGAATATAAAGCATTGCATATAATAGGAGTTTCAAAATACATTAAAGGCTCACCGCCTGTAATTAATACAAAATCATTTTCAAACTCAGATATTTTTTTTAATATTGTATCAACTGAATATTTTTGCCAATTGGTTTCTCTGAATTCAACATCTATACAATTTGTACAATCCAGATTGCATTCGGAGACTTTAATTTCAACCACCTGTTTGTTAAGTTCTTCAGCCTCATTCAATTCGTTCTTTTTAATTGATACTATTTTCATAACTGAAACCCGACACCGAAGTTAATCCTTAAACTATTATATCTCCATTTTGAATATTCACTTTGAAATAATCCATAACTGGCAGTGAAATCCAAAACGATTAAATCCGTAACTTTTAAATAGTATCCCATATAAATGTTGAAAAAATATATAATTCTTAACTCAGTTTCCAGAGAGGGATTGGAAAGTAAGCCTCCGTTATACGCATTAAGGTTCATGTTATAATCAGCAAAACTATCCCCAACGTGCATACTCACACCAATACCTATCCAGAATTGATGTTTCAATGCAAGTATATACCGGAAAATTATATCAATGAGGTGATATGCTTTTACGGCTTGAGTTGAATCAAGCATATTAAAAGGCATTTCAAATTGATAAGAAAATTTAAATCCAAAATAATTACTCATTCTAATATCAAAAAAACATCCAAGACTGAATTGAGTACCGTCCCAGTCAGGATATGAATTATCAGTATGAGCCGCAATGTTGTAATAGTTAATGCTGCCAATAGGCCCGACTGTAATCCTTGGTAGCTTTTTAGGTAAATCCTCTTTATCAATTTTTCTTTCTTTCTTTTTTTTCGCGCCTTTTTGGTTTGTTGTTGTTGTTGTTGACTGTAATTTGGGGATTTGAAAAACAGCACTATAAAGCAAATTGCCGGATAATAAAATTAAAGAAAATATTAAAATAAATAATTTTGGATTATTCCTTGAAGTCAATAATGCTGTAAACATTTAACGGTTTCTCTTTTCCTTTTACCTTTAGTGGAGGCTGCTTTTTGGCAACAACATGGTCCATAACTTTCTCATAAGTAGATTCACTAACTAATACCATCATTCTTTCTGCTTTATCACATAAACGCGCTGCTAAGTTTACGTTATCTCCTAAAACCGTATAATTCAAACGGTTCTCACTTCCCATATTTCCAGCAACGACTTCACCTGTATTTAAACCGATACCGATAAAAATTTTATGCTGTCCGCGCCTCTCACGTTCATTGTTAAGTTCTTCAAGCTTTTTCATCATAACAACAGCGGATTTTACTGCCAGATAAGCATCAATATGCTCTCCGGATTCATCAGTGACTGGAACAGGAGCTCCATATATTGCCATTATCTCATCACCAACGAATTTATCTATAACGCCTCTATGCGCATCAATAATTTTAGACATCTCGGTCATGTATTCGTTTAACATTTCAATTACTTCTTCAGGCTGCATTTTTTCACTCATAGAAGTAAATCCCCGGATGTCGGAAAACAACATTGTAACTTCAACGCGTTCGCCGCCAAGTTTAATATCACCTTCAAGCATTTTCTCTGCAATCTCTTTTGAAACAGCTTTATTCATAGCATTACGTATTTTTTCTTTCTCGCGTAACCCTTCAACCATTTCATTAAAATTATTTGCAAGTAAACCTATTTCATCTTTGTTTTTAACTTTTACGTCTGTTTCAAGGTCACCGGTACCAACGCGACGCATAGCTTGAACTATTTTTTTAATTGGGTTAGTAAAATACGTTGCGAGAAGCAAAGTCATTATTAAACCAAATACAAGGTCAAGAAACGCGATCCACTGCATTTTTCTCTCTGCATCCCTGATAGTATACTGAACACCCCTTAAAGAAATACCAATATGAATTTCCGCTGCAAACCTTACGATTTCACCGCCTTTAATTTTTTGTGCAATAGGATAAGAAACATCAAGAAATTCCTCTTTTCCCCCTGACGATGTTTGAATATAGCTTTGAACAATATATCCGGATGAAAAATTCATCATTGATGTAATAACAGAACTAATAGCGGATTTTTGTTTAGCAGGCAAAGTTTTAATCCCGCGGATAACACTTCTTGAATATTCCTTTAACATTCCCACAGAGATATGCTGCCCTTCAATCATAGTGTCCAGACGTTTTCTAACTAACGTAATGGTTTTCTTTGTATTTACGCTATTTCTGAATTGAGTTCTTAATTTAGTTAAATCACTCCTAATATTTGCAAGAAATTTTAATAATTCTTCTTTTTCCTGCTTTAAGATTTGAAAAGCGCTGTAAACAAGATTGTTAAAAGCCGTTAAAGTAACGGGTTTACCTTGAATCTGAATGGTATTCTTTAATTTAGGATAGAACTCGTTCTTTATTAAATCGCCAAGTTTATTTTTCTTTATTTCAGTAATATTTATTTCTTTTACACCAAAATAGTTATCAATAAAATTCTTAACTGCAAATATATATCTGTACGGATAAACACCTTTGGGAAACGGAAAAGGTTTTCTTGCATATTGGTCAGCGGGAGAACGTTCGGTATCTTCGGAATGAATTATAACAGTTCCGTTTTTGTCAATAATGTACGAATAAATAACATCTCTGGGGTGCAAATCTTTTCTTATTAATTCAATAAATAATTCAGAATATTCGTTAATTGTAATGCCTTTGATTGAACCTCTTTTTGAGGCTAATTCAAAAACTTTTACCCAGGCGGATTTTGCTTTTTCCTCAGCAATTACACCGCCTTTCTTTTTTAGCTCGGATATCAACGCTAAACGGGTGTCACGCGTGGAAATAAAATATATTGTTAATAGTAAAGCAATAATTAAAAAGGCAACGAATAAGAAAAGTTTCTTTTTCAAACTCCATCTTATCTTAAAATTATGACGCGATTGTTCAATCTGCTCGTCAATCTTTTTATCTTCTTTGTTATTCTGTTCTTCAGAATCAACTTTCTTAAGTATATTCATACTCATTATATCGGCCTTAGTAACATAAAATTGTTAAAATATTTTAAACCATTACTTTAAAAAAATCAAGTCATAAAGTTTACTAAAAATAAATAAACAACTTATTAAAATTTTTCTTCAATATAAATATAAATTATGCAATGTAAAAATGCAATGAAATTTATTCAAGCAAAAGTATTTTCATTCGATATTATAATAAGAACATTTAAACAAGGCGGATAAAATAAATATGGTTATTAATCTTGATGACAGAAAAACTTTATTTGAATTGGGGCATAAATATTATAATAATCAGGAATATAATAAAGCTATCAAGTATTTTAAAAGAGTAACCGTATTATACCCCCATTATTTTGAAGCACATTTCTATTTATCCGCGGCATATGAACTTTCCGGGCTGCTTGATAATGCAATTGAAGAGTTTGAAATACTAGTAAGATTAAAACCAAGAGATAAACAATTAAAAG
Organism: uncultured Spirochaetia bacterium; assembly: GCA_937960625.1. Classification (GTDB taxonomy): domain Bacteria; phylum Spirochaetota; class CALGPD01; order CALGPD01; family CALGPD01; genus CALGPD01. The sequence goes on from CALGPD010000308.1 coordinate 4,886, forward strand.
ACTTCCTTTTAAGATTATATTTTAAAACAAAATCTTATAGAAAAGCAGTAAGAATATTAAGAGAACTCTATAGATTATACCCTCATAGCCCTGAATATGTAATGCTATTATCCGAAGCGCTTTTTTATTCAGCACGATATACAGCCGCCGCTAAAATATTAACTGATTTACATAAAACTTCACCATACAACGAGAAAGCATTATTTAACCTTATGCTCGTTTTCAGAGAACAAAGAAAACTAAAAAAGGCAAAAAAAACATGTAATAAACTTGTTGCAAGATTTCCCGAAAACCCTGTATATCACTATTTTCTAGGCACTATCTATGAAGATATGAAAAATTATAAGAAAATGCGCAAACACTTTGACAGGGCTTATTCGTTAATGCAGCTAGAGACTACTGACGACAGGGAATTATTTATAGAAATATCTAAGCGGTTAAACAAAACCGGGTTAAACGGTAAATCGCTTAAATTTATGTCTTAATTTTCTATATTAAATTATAAGTCACATATTTTTTCTATTCATAAATTTTATGCAACTATTTTTATAAATAATTCTTGACATATGGCATTTATTCGGCAAAATATAATTAAGGATATTATAATGGGAATAACAAGAATAAAACACTATACAATAGAAGAAATTGCTGAAATTTGTAATACTAAAGTAGATGAAATAAGAATATATGAACAACGAGAAATCCTAAAGCCAAATTACACAGATCAAGAAACTAATCAAAAATTTTACACTGAAGAACAAATATTCCTCGTTGATTGTATTAATGAATTAAGAAATATGAATTTTACTTTTGATGAAATTAAAAACGTTTTTATTAGCGGAGATTTCCAAACGATTCAGGATTTTTATAATTTTCAGGTAACACAAATTGATTTGAAAATCAAACATCTTGAAACTTTAAAAAAACGTTTTAAAAACCGTATAAATTCATTTAAATCCGTTTCACAAAATAAAAAGATACAAAAACAGTCAAAGCAAAGCGGAAAAATTAAAATAACACAATTCCCGGCAAGAACGTATGTTTATGTCAATGATGAAATAATAGTTACTGCTCAGACTTTTATAGATATGCACAACAGGATGCAGAAAATTGTAATGGATAATGAAATTCACACTACTCCCCCGTGCATTGCAATTTTCCACGGCGACTATTTAAAAGCCGCAAAAGAAAAATCAAGCGTTGATGTTTGCAGAGCTGCTTTTTTAACACAAGCTCAAAAGGATGAAAGTTTTATTAAAACCTTACCTGAAGGTAAATATGCAGCCGTGCTCTTTAATGGAGCAATGGAGGAATCTATAAAAGTGTATAATAAACTCGTTGGTTTTATTAAAGACAAAGGATACGTTGTCAAAGGCCCATTGATTAAGTTATATCATGTCAACAGCTTACATACTCAAAATGAAGAAGAATTAGTCAGTGAATTTCAAATTAAGGTTGAAAGAGTAAAATAATTAACTTTGCCGGCCTTCAAATAGAAAATCAGCAACAATTTCAAGATGATGGGTTTGCGGAAACATGTCAAACGGCTGTATGCTTTTCAAATTATATCCTCCGTCTATAAGCATACGCGCATCCCGTGAAAATGTATCCGGGTTACACGATGAATATATTAAATGCTTTGCGGGATTTTCTATAATATCCCTGACTGTCCATTTACTCATTCCGGCTCTGGGGGGATTGGTAACGAGTAAATCAATCTTTCTGCCCGAATGTTCAAGAAACTCTTCCGCGTCTGCCGAAATATAATTTACATTTGAAATATTATTCATTTCTAAACATTGATTTGCCTGTTTTATCTGCTTTTTATTGATTTCAATACCCGTAACGCGTTTAGCTTCACCCGCAATGTACATGCTTATTGCGCCTACACCGCAATATAAATCAACGATAAAATTATCGTTTTCACTCACCAAAGATTTTATATATTTAAGCCATTTAGGAAAAACGGTTTTATTTACCTGAAAAAACGAGTTAATATCAACAACGAATTTAATACCGTCAAGCTCTTCAATAAACGAAGAATGTTTATCACGGGAATCAATCACTTCGCCTTTAAGATTGCTTCGAACATTAATCATCTTAATATTATCAAGCTCTGCCCTAGAAGATAAACTCATAACGTGTTTTTCTATAGACTCATCAAGTAACAGGCATGAATCAAAATTAAAAACCTTTGTGGTACCGGGATAACAATAACCCGGTTTACCCTGACGGACTTGAAAACTTCCTTTATTTCTATATCTATATTCGTTGTCAGAAGCAATTATGGGTAAAGGCTCAATTTCTATTTTACCAATTCTTTTAAGGGATTCTTTTAATACGGTATTTTTTAATTCAAGCTGATAGTCATAATCTATATCTTGAAACTGACATCCTCCGCAGGATTTAAACAAACCGCATTCCGGCTCTCTTTTATTTTCCAAACCCGTAATTGTTTTTATTGACTTTGCAAAGGCATGGTCTTTTTTCTTAGAAAAAATCTCTATTTCGTGTATTTCCCCGGGGTAGGCAAATTTTACAAAAACCGCCATACCGTTAATAAAAGCAAGGCCGTATCCGTTTGAAGCGAGTTTCTCTATTTTAACTTCATATGTATCCGTTTGATTTTTCTGATTCATAAATATTTTCTATTCCTGATTAATGTTATTACTGTGAACTGAAAAATAACTTTTGAAATGAATAAAATCAATGTATTTCTTGTTTTTTGAACAGGTGTTGATTAAATTTGCACCAAATTAACCATTCAAGATTCAGGTAAAAAAAATGAAAAAAGATAAAAATTCAGCTCCCGGAATTACTCAAGCTATAACTTTTGACGATGTTTTATTACTCCCTGCATATAGTGATATTACACCAACTGAAGTTGAAACGCAAACACGTTTATCCAGGAATTTTAAAATCAACATACCTCTGGTTTCTGCTGCCATGGATACTGTAACAGAAGCGCGTTTAGCTATCGCGCTTGCGCGACAGGGCGGAATAGGTATTATTCATAAAAACCTAACAATAGACCAGCAGGCAAAAGAAGTTGCCAAAGTTAAGCGCTCCGAATTTGCTGTTATTAACGACCCTATAACCTTGTCTCCTGACGATACTCTTCACAGGGCAATGAGGCTTAGAAAAAAATACGGGATCAGCGGTTTCCCGGTTACTCAAAACAAAACTCTCGTAGGTATATTAACCAAACGCGATATAAGGTTTGAAAAAGATTTAAACCGGCAGGTGCATGAACTAATGACACCGAGAGAAAAACTAATTACCGCGGATGAAGAAACGAGTATTGCTCAAGCAACGGAAATATTAAAAATTCATAAAAAAGAAAAATTATTACTCATAAATCAGGATTTTGAATTAAAAGGCCTTATAACTATTAAAGACATAGAAAGCGTATTGCAGTACCCTAACGCGTGTAAAGACAAAAAAGGGCGTTTAAAAGTAGGCGCTGCAATCGGTGTTTCCGGCCTTGAAAAAGACCGCGCTGTCGCGTTGGTTAACGCGGGGGCTGATGTAATTACTGTTGATACGGCACACGGGCATTCAAAAAACGTAATTGAGATGGTTAAATATCTAAAAAAACGGTTTAATGATGTTGATATTATTGCGGGAAACATTGCAACCGCGGACGCAGCCAAAGCTTTAATCGATGCGGGTGTTGATGCTATTAAAGTAGGTATCGGCCCGGGTTCAATATGTACCACACGCGTTGTCGCGGGCGTTGGTGTTCCACAGATTTCAGCGATAATGGAAGTGGCAAAAGTCGCGGGCCCGGAAGATGTTCCAATAATAGCTGACGGCGGAATAAAATTCTCAGGCGATATTCCAAAAGCAATTGTTGCCGGAGCTGATACGGTAATGATTGGAGGGCTTTTTGCCGGTACTCAGGAAAGCCCGGGAGAAATAATTTTCTATCAAGGAAGAACGTATAAAACGTACCGCGGCATGGGAAGCCTTGGAGCAATGGAAAAAGGCAGTAAAGACCGTTATGGCCAGGCTGATGTTAATGATTTAAATAAACTCGTTCCTGAGGGCATTGAAGGCCGTGTTCCTTATAAAGGCCTGCTTGAAGAATACGTTTTTCAGCTTGTGGGCGGATTAAAAGCCGCTATGGGTTATGTGGGTGCCAAAAACATTCAGGAATTGAAAGAAAAAGGTAATTTTATAAAAATAACGGGTGCGGGATTAAAGGAAAGCCATCCTCATGACGTTGTTATTACTAAAGAGTCTCCTAATTATCGATTAGACTAACGGAATATAAAATGTCAGATAAAATTCTGAACAAATACACCTCAAATTTGTTGTGGTATCAAAACGCTTGTATTTGTATTAAAGCGAGCAAAACTATATATTTTGACCCTTACGGTGTAACTAAAGATTCACAGATTGCCGACTTTATATTCGTTACACATCCTCATCTTGACAATCTTTCTATGACCAAAACGAAATATATAATTCAAAAAGAAACCACGGTGTTTTTAACCAATGACCCCGGGCCTTTTAATGATATTTCACACGTTGTGCCAGTTGAGCCTAACCAGTCCTTTAAAATTGAAGGCATTAAAATAGAAACCATACCCATGTATAATCTCACACACCGTTATCACCCTAAAGAAGCGGGCTGGGTGGGCTACGTTGTTGAAATAGACGGTATCAGATATTATCACGCAGGGGATACCGATCTTGTTCCTGAAATGAAAAACCTGAAAAACATTGACGTTGCTTTTCTCCCTGTTGGCGGCATTTATTCCATGGACCAGCATCAAGCGGTTGAAGCCGTGAAAATAATCAAACCCAAAGTCGCAATTCCCATTCACTTTGGCATGATTGTGGGAACCTTCGATGACGCGGAAGAGTTCGTAAAAAACTGCCCGGTTCCCTCAAAAATATTAAAAGTAACGCGTTAAAACTTACAAGAAAAAAAACCGACCACGGATTAAAACCGTATCCATCACGGATAGGAAAA
>CALGPD010000309.1 GCA_937960625.1 uncultured Spirochaetia bacterium
GAATAATGGTGGTCAGTACCTGTGAACTTTGATATAAAAGTACCGTCATCATTATACGTTTCTATTACCTCAGGCATGTCTGCTACCTGAAATTTCCATTTTCCGAGAAAATAATTTTCGCCTTTATTTTCCATTACCTGTTCCGCTCCCTTTAATTGAATCAATCATAGCCTTAGCGAGTTTTTCTATTTTTTTATTATAGTAGAAGGCAGAAACTAAAAAAAGCAGAAAGATAAAAGCAAGGGGTATTAATCTTATTCTGCCCTTTGCCTGCAAACCTAACTTTACTATTTCTACCTGTAAATAAAGTATACACAAACCCAGAAAAAAAGCAATTGCAAAAATACTTTCTTTGATAAGATTATTTACAGGTTCGCGCCCGGAAACAACAAACAGCTTTTCAAACTCAGGTTTATTTTTAAATTTAATCTTATCATAGAACTTAAAAATCAGAAGAGTTGCGAGAAAAATGCTTACATATATCAATGATAAAATATATAAGCTTGAACTATTCCATTTCGTTGCTATACTTCCATCATCTCTGGTAACTACCGCAATTTTAGAAGGAAGTTTGGGGTAATAATACGTTGAAATTAATACGGTAAATACAACGAGTATACAGCAAAGTATAAAAAATAAAATCATTTTTAATTTTGAACGTGACATAGTTTACCTATACCTTTATTAAATAATTATTCTGCTGAATAATTAGTAAAATTCATCTTAAAAGTGCGGAAAATAAATGCAACTATATTTAGATTTTCTTCCATTTCCTGTTTGGTTTTTGACCTTAATACTGCTTTAACTAATACGTTGTTCGGCCCGGGAAGATTATCATAATATCTTTCAAAAAAAACAAGATAATGCACTTGTTTTTTTCTCCGGTCAATCCGCTTTTCTTTTAAATAATAATAAGTATTTTTAAAACCGCCTAAAGTTATATTTCCTGAATAATTTATACTAATGCCGTTTCTAACCCTGCGGTTTTGGTAACTTTTTCTCTCTTTATAATAAGCCCAGCGGGGCACTGTTTTATTATTCAGAATAAGCATTACGATTATTTCAAGGTTTTTATAAAAATAAATCTTTTTAATTTCAGCTTCTTCAGTTTTTTTCAAGTCTTTAGGCAAGGTGTAATTAAGAGTATAGTTTTTATTCTGAATAGATTCTTTTACGGAATTGCCTTTAAAGGGTTTCTCCGTTGTCGCGTTAACCGTTTCTTTTGCGCATGCAACCAATGTAATAATCATGCATGTTATTGCAATGAGTTTTATTTTTGCTTTTTGCATAATATCTCCGGGAATATTACCTGTAATTTATATAATTCATTCTTAAATATCTTGCCATTCTCCTTGCAGGAACAGCGTAACGGGAATCAGGAAAACTGATTATGAGTTTATGAAAACTTTTATAACTTTTTTCATAATCCTCAATACCCTTAGTTTTATAATAATTTCTACCTAAATGATAATAAGCTTCCGCAGTTATATCTCCCTGATCAGGAAAACGTTTAACTAGGCGTTCAAGCTCATTTAATCCTAATGTAAAATTTTTATTTTTAAGATATAGTTTTCCAAGCAGTAAATGCGTTCTTGCTAGAATTTGAGGCTTGCTTTTAAATTTACTCAGCATTTTTATATACTCAATCTGAGCCTGTTTATCCCTGCCCATTTTTTCATAACCCTTTGCTCTTGCAAAATAAACCGGATATGAAATATTGGGATTCTTTACTTTATTAATATACATTGAGTATAAAGCTACAGCTTTGGCATTTTGTTTAAGCCCGTTATATGCCTTGCCTGCTAAAATAATAACATCTACGAGAAAACGGGAATTTTGATATTTTTTGATAAAAGCTTCCGCCTCTTTGATTGCATGATCATATGCTTTTCTACTTAACATATCCTTAATCAATCCGAACTGGCTTTTTTCCTGCTCAGTGTTAGTGGGCTCTGAATTATTTTCCTGACTGTTGTTTTCTTCATCGGGGTTGGAAATGGATATTTTCTCAGCCTTTCTATTATCAGAATTTGAGGCAGATTTTTTACTTCCCGGCTTTAGTTTATTCTGTTTATCATCCTCTATTTTCGCAATACTTTTCCTATATTCTTTTGGGGTTAAAACCGCAACCGTATAGTTTTCCCTGTCCCTAATTCCCCTTCTCGTTTTAAATACCATTCTGACAACAGCAACACCGTTTTTTATAGGCTTAAAAATAAAATAAGTATTTTTTACACTTCTCCGGTTTTCTAATAATTCAAGAAACTGTTTTGAATAATTGCTTATAGCCCATATCCCGTCTATATTTTTACGTTTTAGAGTAATAATGAAATTATCTCCGATAACAGTACGGATTTTTTTAATATTTCTTCTTGCTTTTCTTTTATTGCGCCTGACAGGCCTTCGTCTTCTTGTTCCGCGGTATGCTTTAACTCTGGAATATCTTCGATGAACTTTTCTCTCGCCTGTGTATGAACTGCTTCGTCTAATTGAATATTTGTTATATGGTAAGCCAAAAACAGTGATGTTAATTAATATAAATAAAATGGTTGCAATGATTTTTTTTAGCGTTCCGGTAATCATATCTTTTCCCTCCCAATTAATAATATATTATCTAAAAATCAGAGTAATTCTCCCCTCCTGAAGGCTCAAACTCTTTTTTGTTTGCCTTTGGAGGAGTAATTTCCTTAATCTTCTGCTTGCGTTTTTCAGGTTTTATATCAACGCTTCTCTTCTTAATAACCGGAGCCGTTTTGCCCTGGCGCAATTTCTGGATAATTTCACCGCGGTATTCACGGTTTACGTCTCTAGGCGGTGTCCATGGTTTCTTGCTTTTGCTAATTAAAGCGAGTAAAATTCCTGCAACAACACCGATTATGATTATAATTATTCCAAGCCGCATTGATTTCTTTAAGTTTTTTATTAAATCATCAAAAAATTTCATTTCCTGCACCTAATGTAATGATGCTACTTTTTCTTTATTTTCGGGCTTAACTGAAAAAACTTTAGTAATTCCCGGCTCTTCCATGGTAATTCCGTAAAGAAAATCACAGGTTTGTATGGTTAAAGGGTTGTGGGTGATAATCAAAAATTGAGTATTATTAATAAATTCCTGTAAAAGAGTAATAAACCTGCCAATATTAATATCATCCAATGCCGCGTCAATCTCGTCAAGAAGACAAAAAGGAGAAGGCCTAACTTGAAGTATTGCAAACATCAAGGCAATTGCGGTCATGGTTTTTTCACCGCCGGATAATAGAGATAGGTTTTGAAGTTTCTTTGAAGGAGGCTGCACTTCGATTTCAATACCGGAGTTAAGTATATCCGTTGGGTCAAGCAATACTATATTAGCCCGGCCGCCGTTAAAAAGCCTTTTAAACAATTTATTAAAATTAATTTTAATTTCTTCAAGAGTATCAGCAAAGAGTTTTTTGGAAATATCATTAATTTCTTTAATAATATTAACAAGGTCTCTTTTTGCGTCTTCCAGGTCCTGCTTTTGATTTGATAAAAAATTATGTCTTTCCAGCATCTCTTCGTATTCTTCTATTGCCAATAAATTTACGCTGTCACCAATAGAATTTAATTTTGATTTAACACTTTTACGTTTTTTTTCTAATTCTTCCTGATTAAACTTTTCCTCATCAAAAGTATATTCTTCGAGATTTACAGAATAATTATCATAAAAATTATCAATGATATTTTTTCGTTTTATTTCCGTTTCCTGAACACGTAAATGGAAACTTTCAAGGCTGGATGTAATTGTGCGCTCTTCCTCCAACAGTTCCCGCTGCTTTTCTTCTGATTTCTGCACCTCACGGGTTAAGGCAATTATGCCCTGAGATACATTTTGAATTGAATCTTCATATTCCCTGTTAATGGTTTTATTCCGTTCATAACGTTCAATAGTTGAATGAATTTCATCTTCAATAGCTGCGACTTTATCTTCTTTTTGTTTAATTTGCTCACGGATTTCATTTAATGAAAGTTCAAACTCACTTTTCTGTTCAATTGTGCGTTTTGCTTCTTCGGAATACGCGTTCTTTTTTTCTTTTAAGGAAGCAAGTGTAATATTAATATCATTAATCATTTTGAAAAACTTTTCCCGGCTTTCTCTTTTAATATCAATATCATTTTCTATTGAGGATATTTTATCAATGTTATCACGGATAGTATTTTCAATACGCATAATTTCTTCATCAATGTTTTTCTTACGCGCGTGAATCCCCTTTTTATCAAAAATTAATGAAGATATTCCGTCTTCCATTTCAAAGTATTTATCAAAACCGGCTTTTGCCTTATCTGTAAAATTTGTACATGTTTCAAGTTCAAATAACACCTGAAAAAAGTTTTCTTTAATTTCAGGGTGCTTTTCGGGATTATTATAAGTACCATGGTTAATCATTTCATCTATTAAATTACGCTTTTCAGTTAAACCGGTTTTTATTCTATCAAGAAAACTAAAAATCTCGTTTTTTATATCATTGCGTTTTTCATAATCCCGGGAAAACTCCTGCTTTTTTTGGTCGATAGTGGCAACGAGTTCATCAATGGCTTTACGCTGTTCTTTTCTTTTAAGGCTAACATCCTGACGTAAATCTTCGTTTAAATCTTTTAGACGGGTTAATTCTGCCCCATGCTGTTTTAAAGTCAACTCTATCTGATATAATTCTTCATTTATCTCATAAAGATTATTCTGATAACTTTCAATTTTATTTACAATATTATGCGTTTCTTCATGCCTGAGGTTAATATATTTATCAATTTCATTTAATCGTTCATTTATATTTTCAGCCTTTGCCTGATCAGCAAGCATGGCTTTTTCATAAGAATGGTGCTGTTCACGGAGCATAACAATTTTATGTTCATCTGTCCGTATATCAACTTCAATATCATTTGCTCTTGATTGTAACTCTTTTTGTTCCTGTTCTTTATTTTGTATTTCAGAAAGTTTTAATTCGGTTTGCTTATAATAGTCGTTAATTGATTTTCTGATTTCGTCTTTTCGTTTTGCCGTTCTTTCTACCCTGCGTTCTATTTTCTCACGCTGAAAATCGAGATTTTTAAGTTTAAATAAAGCAAGCTGAATATCCGTCTCTTTTAACTCTTTTCTTAAATACTTATACTCTTTAGCTTTATCCGCTTGTACTTTTAAGTTTTTAAGATTCTTCTCAACTTCAAAAATAATATCATTAATGCGGATTAAATTTTCTTCGGTTTTATTCAGTCTTTTTTCGGCGCTTCGCACCTTGTTTTTATACTTAGCAATACCCGCGGCTTCTTCAAAAATTTCTCTGCGTTTTTCCGGTTTGGTTGATATAATTTTTTCAATCTCACCCTGCCCTATAATTGAATACGCTGATTTTCCAACCCCTGTATCCAAAAAAAGCTCGTGAATATCTTTTAAATTACACCTTGCTCCGTTTATGAAATACTGGCTCTCTCCATCCCTATATAAACGCCTTTTTACTGAAATCTCGTTGGTTTCATATTTTTTGAAATGCCCTGTTGAGTTGTCTATATCAATAACGACTTCACAATATCCTAATTTTTTTCTATTCTCAGTACCGTTAAATATAACGTCTTCGTACCGCTTTGCCCGCAAAGTGGACATACTCGTTTCACCTAAAACCCATCTGAATGCGTCAATAACATTAGATTTACCGCAACCGTTAGGGCCGACTAAACCGCCTACGCCGCCTTCAAAGTCAAACTTTGTTTTATCAGCAAAAGATTTAAAACCGAATACAGACAATTTCTTAAGAAACAATTATTCCTCCAACAGAAACAGGCCAACACTTGAGACAACTATACTTTAATCTATTATATTTCATAATAAGATTTTTTGAAAGTTAAATATTTTAATGCAATAAATATTTTTGTTCTGTTTATAATAAACGGTCCCGGACTATTTTCTCACATGATTAATACTATTCAATTTCGCTTGAATTTATTATATTCAAATATAAAAGTCAAATTCATTTATTGACTTAGGGGTGCAGAAAGGGAAAAATGAAAAAATACGCTATTATTACAGCATTTATTATTATTTGTGCCACAGCATTCACATCAAACCCAAAAAAAACCAAAACAAACAATATCATATTCGCTGTGTTTGAAAATAAAAACGATAAATATAACAAATGGCTGAGTAAAAGTATTCCCCGCATTCTTATCCAACATTTCAAACACCTGCCCGGAATGAATGTTAAATCTTTAAACGGATTTATTTTTAACGCAAAAAAAACAAATCTGGATATCACACCGGATATTAAAAGCGCACAGGATATTATCAATAAAACAAATACAGATTACTTAATTTACGGCGATTATATCTCTACAGGAAGCTATAAAAACATTGACTCTAAAATTACACTAAATATAAAAATTGCGGCGAAAAACAATCCGATTTATTCAAAATTTAATATAAATTTCGATTTTAAAGATATTCACAGAGCAATTAAACAAGTCTGCCTAAAAATCAATAAAATCATTGGAAAAAAAACAAATATTCCTTATTTAAGTTATCCGATAATAACGAATTCAAAAAGTTTCATTCATTTAATCAGCGGAATTAATAATTATGAACGCAAAGATTATCCTGATGCGATTGAAAGGCTGCAAAAAGCAATATCAACGAATAAAAACTATCTGGACCTTGCAATAAGGTATATAACACTGTCGTATATTAAACTCATTGATAAGTCAAAAAACAGGAAGCTTTACAAAAACCGGAAAACAAATTCAGGTGCCGAAAAAAACATATCATACGGCAGAATTAAAAGCAAAGCCATACGTCATGTTTACAGATTGATAAAACGCTCAACCCCGGCTTTTTTTCACATGGGAAAACTTTATTTTCATTTAAAAAGATATAAAACAGCATTGGAAATTTGGCAGAGATTACTTCGGATGCAAAAACTCGGGGGCACTACTTTAAACTGGGCAAAATCTTTCAGCTCAAGGCCTTCAACCGCATTCTGTTCAAAAAATGAAATATTTGTTGGCACAAGATCAGGGATTTTATATTCTCTTGATTTATTCTCCGGCAAAAAAAAATGGCATTATAAAACAATGAAACCTGTTCAATGTACACCGTTTGCAAATGAAAATAGAATATATATTATGAGCGGAAGTTATCCCGCTACATTATCAACTTTATATTGTTTTAATAAAAAAACCGGGCTCCCGGTTTATTCAAAAACTTTCTCTGGAGCGCCTTCATCTACACCGGTTATTATAAAAAACATACTTATAGCAGGCGCAGCATCCGGAAGCGGAAATTTCGTTGCTTATGACAAGAAAACGGGTAAACTGCTCTGGCGGCGAAGAAGTTTTTTCGCTAAAAGTATTGAAACGGACGGAAAGTTTATTTATCCTCTATTTAAAAAATACACTAAATACAGTGATGAAATTAAAAATACTTTGAGTGTCGCAAAAATTGACCCGGTAAGCGGGAAACCTGTATGGGTATTCAATGCTGAAGTTAAAACAATGCCCCATGATCACAGCCCGCAGGATAAAAAAATCTCATTAGGGAAAAACAATGTGTTTTTTATATCAGGAAACAACTTAATCGTTGTTGATAAAAAAACGGGCAAATTGAGAAAGCAAATCGTATTTCCTTTTATATTAAGATATGTTTTATATCATGAAGGGATGATATACGTTGCACAGGGCGAACAAATTCACGCTATAAATTTTAAAACCGGAAAAATAATTTTCACGTTTCAAGGTAACGGTATTTTAAGTTATCCCGCTGTAAAAAATGGAGTATTGTTTTTCGGAACAACGGATAAAATTTTATACGGAATCGATTGCAAAACAGGCAAATATAAATTCCAGTTTAAAACCAATGGTGAAATTTATTTTCCTCCTGATATATCCTCAGGCAACACTTTATTGTTATCATCCCATGACGGAGCGTTATATAATATTTCTTATGGTAAAAAAGTTTTTTATTCCGGTGTGCATAGATCAGAAATCATTCACAATATTGTAAAAGCCTATATAAAACTCGGACAAGTTGAAATGGCAGCAGATTATTTACAACGTATTAAATAATTTTATCTTTAAAGAATGAATGTTTATCAAAGATTAGTTTACCGTGTAAAATTCTAAAAATTACCATTGATATTGACGTTGCGAAGGCTATCATAAACATAATAACAATTTGATAATATACAGCCTGAGTAACGTTAGCCCCGCCGATTATCTGACCTGTAACCATGCCCGGAAGTTTGACTATTCCAATCATGAGCATTGCATTGATTGTAGGCATAATCCCGGTTTTAAAACCCTCGGAGGTAAATTCATATATTGCTGTTGTGCCTTTAATACCTAAAGAAATTAATGATTGAACAAAACTCTTACGTTCTTTGATAGAGTTAATAACATTTTTATGATACAATGTTATTGCATTGATGCTGTTGCCGATAACCATACCCGATAATGGAATTAAATAATCTGCCCGGTACCAGGGTTTAAAATGTATAATAAAAATATTCGTTATTATAAAAGTCGTTGTCATTGCGATTGTAAGGGAAATAAACGCGGCGAATAAAAAATCGAACCTTTTATAAGACAGACCCAAAGAATCTATACAAATAAAACCTGCAGCAATGTGCATTATTAATAAAACTAAAAGAGACATCCACCATGTATTATACTGAAAAACGTATTTCAAAATATATCCTACAATTATTAATTGGGCAAAAGTTCTTAATGCCCCCCATAAAATTTTCCAGTAAAACTTTTTTGAAAACATTAAAGAAATCAATATGGTTCCCAAAACAAGGAGGTTTGAGAAAAGTAAATCCTGCAAAGATATATTAACGAACATTATTCCCTCCGTTTAAATAGCGGATAACTTCGTTGTTCTTGGTTGATTTAAAAAAGTCATGTTCTTTTGTTATTATCTTTCCGTTTTTAACGAATATGCTTTTAGAGTTTAATTTTTTCATAAAATCAATATTATGGGAAGTAAGAATTATGGCTTGTGAAATTTCTTTTAATAATTCAAAACCATTCGTGGTAATTTCAGGGTCAAGCCCGGTAAAAACCTCATCAAGTAAATAAACTTGAGCAGGAATTAAAAGGTTTTGAATTAAAAAAATCCGTTTTCTTTCTCCTGTAGAAATATCTCCCGTATGTTTTTTAAGTATATTTTCATTAAGGGATAATGTATCAAAATAACTTAGAAAACATTCTTTACCTTTATTATTTTCAATTCCAAGGTATTCGCATATTTTGTATAAATGCTCTTCAACTGTACATGTGAAAAAATCAGGTTTTGAAGGTATATAACGGACTCTTTTTCTATGTTGATAAATATCTTCAGAATAAATAGACTTTCCGTTAAATAATACATCTCCGGAATCAGCTCTTATCAATCCGGCGAGAACAGACATTATTGTGCTTTTACCTGAACCTGACGGGCCAACAATTGTCAGTATTTCACCTTGCCCGATTTCTATGCTGATATTATCGAGAATATTTACGTTAATTCGGGATAAGTTTAAATTCTTTGCTTTCAACATTTCAATATAATATTTTTAATATTCAGGTTAAGCAAGTAAAAAACCACAAACACAAATTAATTTTCTTTAAAGTTGATTTCTCCTGCGTATATTTGTATTTTACTAAAATCTTTTAAACGGGGATGTTAATGACTAACGGTAAAGTTGCAATTCTATACGCAAATGACAAAGAAGGAAATGCAATTCTCGAAAATTTTAAAGACGCTGTTAAAATAAAAAACGGAGTTTATTCAAAAGGTAAATATCTTATTTATAAAACAGGAGTTGGTAAAAAAAGTTAGAGAAAAGCGGTTAATACCGTGTTCACACTATACCCTGATCGTGCAATAATAT
>CALGPD010000310.1 GCA_937960625.1 uncultured Spirochaetia bacterium
CCTATTAATAATGCAACACAGCAGGAAAATTTCGAACAAAATGTTTTTCCGGATTTATTATATGAGCATATTCCTAATCTCAATATAGGGTTATGGGAAATTGATTATTACGGAAATACTGTAAATGCAAATCAGGAAATTTTGCAAACATTAGGTTATACTTTAGAAGACGTACTTAATCAACCGTTTTTTAATTTTGTAAAAAAAATTAATTCTAAATTTAGTTTTTATGAAAAATCCAATATTAAACATAACGGATTTTTAAAGCATTATGTATTAATGAAACACAAATCTGGCAAAGACTTATCTTTTCATCTTATCTCTTATAAACTGAATAGTATATCGAAAAAATCAGGATATCTGGGCGTTTTTAACTTGCAAAAAGATTTATTAGCGGATTATTATAATAAAATAATTACTGAAAATTCAAAAGATATTTTTTTTATTGCTGTAAACGAAATATATAAGTTCGTTTCACCGCAAATTGAAGAAATAACCGGTATTAGTTCTCAAGAATTTATAAATAAAAGTTTTAAGGATGTTTATGAAATAATTCATGAAAAAGACAGGAAAGAAATATTAAAACAATCAATAAATGACAGGAAAAATAAAAGGCGGTTTTCAAAATACGTTTTCAGATTACAAACTAAAAGCGGAGATTTCATATGGGTTCAATCTTTTATTAACCGCAATTTTGATAAAAACAACAATTATTTATATTCCGTTTTATATATTAGAGATATTTCTGAAAATAAGAAGAATGAAATACTCAAAGACAGGTTTATAAAAGAGCTTGAAATAAAAAATGAATATCTTGAAAAAATGACCTCAATGAAAAATAAGTTTGTAAGCATGGTTTCTCATGATTTGCGTTCCCCTCTAAGCGGAATAATAGGCATCTGTGATATTTTAAAACTTGAAGGTAACTTGGACAGCAGCCATAAGGAATTAATTGACTTGATATATTCAGCAGCGTCAATTCAACTGGAAAGCGTGGATTCTATTCTTGCCCTGATTATGATAGAAACGGGAAATTTTAAATTGAATAAGAAAAATGAAAAGGTCTCATTATTAATTTCCCGTTGTATTAAACAAAATCAGATAATTGCCAAACAGAAAAATATAGGCATAAATTTTAAGTCTGATTGCAATATTCAAAAAATGACTGCTTTTTTCGATTTAGATCGAATTGTGCATGTATTGAACAATTTACTAACAAATGCAGTGAAATTTACTCATCCCGGGGGAAAAATTATTATTACTTGCGCGTTTAATTCTCCTGATTTTATTGAAATACACGTTATTGATAACGGAGTCGGGATTAATGAGCAGCTGCAAAAAAAGATATTTACGGAAATTTATCAGGAATCCAGATACGGAACAGACGGCGAGAAAGGAACAGGCCTTGGGCTTTCAATTTGTAAAAATATTATTGATTTACACGAAGGAAAATTGTCTTTAGAATCCAAGCCGGATGTTGGAAGCGACTTTTATTTTACCCTTCCTGTAAATTAGCAAAATAATCCCTTTACATTAAGAAAATACCGTTTATTATGGATTTTATAAAAAAAATGTTCTACAATTAAAATATATAGAAATAATAAGGGGGTGAAATATGTGCTGAATAAAATATTAATAACGTTTTTCATATTAATTTTCCATCAGACAATCTTTCCTCTGATAAAATACAGAGATATAAACAAAATAAAATTAGCAAAAGATAAAATAAAAATTAATAAATGCCTTGTTAGATTAAACGTTTCAATTCATAAAAATATAATGCCGATAACTCCGAGGCATAACATGTATTTTATTAGGATTTCAATTGTGTGCAATAACAAAGCGGTATTAAACAGAATTATGATAGAAAAACTTTGGATGCATTATAAAGGTAAACTTACCCGGTTCACGGTTGATAAAAACCGTACATTTAGAACAAAAAACAAGATTTCTATAACGTATATTATGAGCCCGAATTATATAAAGTATATTGCCATAAAAATATCTTATAAATTTATAAATTTCAGGTATTTAAAAACCGGGGAATTAAGAATAATTTAAACCGTATTGAGATAATGTATAGCAGCGTCAATGTCTTCTAATATTTCAACAATATCTGTAATATTTGCAAGAGTAAATAACTGCTTTGTTCTCTGACTTACGCTTGCAATTGCAATTTTCCCGCTTAACTCTTCAAGCCTTAGAGCGGTTTTAACAATAACACCTATACCTGTACTGTTCAAACTGTTTAAAGCTGTAATATCAAGAACGAATTTTTTCTTGTCTTCATTATTAATATATGAATTTATTATATTATAAAATTCGGAACCTTTAACGAGTTCGTCTTCGTTTTCAATATAAATAACAGGGATCTCATTTTTTAACTCATGTCGAATAGACATCGCTACCTTCTTGTTTTAGATATTTAATGTAACATTTAAATTTAACACTTGAATTTAAATGTATGTATTATTTTTTATTAATTAATTTTCTAATCTTTTGTTTCAAATCTTTTTCTGAAATTGGTTTTAATAAATATTCATTAAAACCAGTTTTTAATATTTTATTTCTATCTGTATCTATCGCAAGCGCTGTAAAAGCGATTATCGGAATATTCCTATTTATTTTTCTTAATTTTTGAAAACATTGGATACCATCCATTACCGGCATATAAATGTCTAACAATATTATATCATAATTTTTATTAATTTTGTATTCATTGTAAAGGTCTAAACCATTATAAAAACCCGTGGCAGTAAAATTTTTATCTTTTTTAAAAAAAGCTTTAATTAATTTATGATTAATTTCTTCATCCTCGGCAAATATAACTCTTATTTTATCGCTTGTTTTCTCCGGCTTACGTTCCAATTCTATGTATGAAATCGTATTTTTATATGGAACAGTAAAGGAAAAAGTACTCCCCTTTCCGGGAGTACTTTTTAAATTAATTTCACCTTTAATTTCTTTAACCAATTTAAGACAGACGGATAATCCTAGCCCTGCGCCTTGATATTGTCTTGAGTTAAGATTTGTTCTTACTTGATTAAAAAAATCAAAGATTTCTTTCTGATTATCTTTTTCGATTCCTATTCCGGTATCTTCTATTATAAATAAAAATCCTTGCTC
>CALGPD010000311.1 GCA_937960625.1 uncultured Spirochaetia bacterium
AGACAGGTCGGTTGGAGTTGTAATGATTCAACTGAAGATCTTCTTTAGCAAATATGCATTGAGTAGAAAATGCTGATTTTATATTTGCATATTCCGCCCCAAACCACCCACCCTTTCCGGATGAATGTAGGCCAGTAATTCTGAACGAAATCGGCCGACGTTTTCCGGTCGACACATAGGGTTTGGAGCTTTAAAGTAAAATAAGAAATACGCTATTATACTTTACACATCTAAACTATAATAAGAAGAATTTTATATTCTATCTTTCCAGTAATTTGGTTCTTTTGCAAGATGCATAATTGCGACAATTACTAGTGGGTTATTGTCATAAAAATACACAACACCGTAAGGAAATTTATTACACCGGCATTTTCTCGCTCTTTCAGATATTTTAGGCCAAGCTTCAGGGTATTGTATTATCCGTTCTATTGTTTTTTCAATTTCTAAAGCGAATTCGAATCCTAAACCGGTGCTTTCAGAATTATAATATTTAACAGTTTCTACGAATTCGGTTTCGGCAGGAGATAAAAATTCAATCTCTATTTTAGAGTTCATTATTTAACCTGTTAAAAACTTCTCTCAATGATTTTGTTTTTAGTTGACCGGATAAATAACCATGAATACGTTTTTCCGCTTCGTTTCCCCAAATTTCATCAATTTCTTTATTAGAACTGTTTTCAAGACTGGTAAAAATTTTTTCAACAATATCAACTCTATCTAACGGGGATAATTCAAGTATTTCTTTTAAAACTACATCTTTTTTAGTCATAGTCTTTACCTCTTTGCAAAACATTATCTTAATTATATTATATAAAATAATCAGTGTCAAAGTAAATATTAAGCGGAGGCTTAATGTATAAAAACTCCCCCCGCATACACAAAACCCGTTGCTGTGCAGATAATTTTTTACCGTAAAATAATATTGTGTTTATTCGCGTCTATATTACGGTTTAATATCCATTAAAATTAATTGCTTAACCAATTTACACCTTTAAAAAGATATTTTATCATAAGCATCAACGTTCATTCATAAACCAAAATACAATTTGATTAATAAAGCTGAAAATTATTCAGTATTTTGTATATACCAATCAAATATGATAAATTTTTACACAAAACCTTGAATTTATAAAAAAAATATACGATAATAAAGTATACAGGTTAAAGTATGCCGAAAATTATAATGTAAAATTATAATTAAATCGTCTGTTTGCTGTAATGGGGATTTAAAATAAACGGATTTAAAAATGTTTGGAAAAAACGAAAAGGGATTTTCGACAGATTTAATCAAAAAGAAACTATATATTTTAATGATAGTATTATTTACTTCGTTGCTTGGCTGTCACATAAAAATACAACAAACATCAAATGTGTATGACAGTTCAACAATGAAATTCTTTTACAAATTTGAGGAAACAAGCCCGCCCTATGTAAATGATTATTCAGGAAACGCAAATAATGGTTTTATAATGGGGTCTAAAATAACTTTAAACTCTGACAGTTATACAACTTCTCAGGGTAAATGCTATGATTTTACACTCAATTCATCAACACCGTACTCATATATCAATATCAATAACACAGATGCAATTTATAACTCTCATGAGAGTTTTTCTGTCACAGGGTGGATTAAAGCAGTATCTAATCAATCTTATCAAACAATTTTGGCAAAAGGCAGAAACGCTAATCTAAACCGTTCGTTTTTTATTTTTTATCATAACAACAGGCGTATTTATTTTTACACTTATTATAACGGAACAAACGCAAATACTTTATATTCTTCAGTAACTTTGACAAACGGGCAATGGTATTTTTTCACATGCACATGGAAATTCGTTACGAGTGGAACCTCTATCATGAAAATTTATATAGACGGTGTTGTAACCGCATCCAGAACGAATTGTCAAGGCCCTGTTTTTCAAACAACGCATTCTTTAATGATAGGGGCATTTTTAAACTCATCTAATGCTCCGGGTTATATATTCAGGCAATATCTTGATAATCTGGCATTTTATAACAAAGTTCTTAGCGATATTGAAATCTATAATATTTATTTATCACAGAAAGGTTAGTATGATTAAATCCATTAATGCTATTGCATTATTTCTTATAATATTTCTTTTTTCCTGCAAAGTTACTGAGCAATCAACTGAATTCTCAGGCGTGAATTCAGCCTGTGCTTATTCGTTTGAAGAATCATCCGGACATACGGTCTATGATTCTTCGGGTAACGGCGCAACAGGATTTTTGTTCGGCACAAATGTTACAATGCAGCAGCAAGGCAAATCCGGTTACTGCTATGATTGGACATTAAACACAACAACGCCTTATTCGTATATCAAAATAAATACACCGCAAAGTGTTCATAATAATACAACAGGGTTTAGTATTACAGGTTGGCTATATTTTTCTACTATCCCCAGCGGTTATCATGCAATAATTAATAAATATAAAAACGCAAATAACTACCGTTCATTTTTATTTCGCCTTAATAGTAACCGGCGCCTTTATTTTTACGTTTATTACAGCACAACAGGACAAAGAAATACTTATACAGGTACTTTAACAGCTGATACATGGCATTTTTTCGTAGCTACTTTTGAATATGTAGGCTCGACGAATTCTAAACTCAGGATTTACGTGGATGGAGTTCAAGCAGCAGCTAGTAACACTGCTAGAGGCCCAATGATGCAGTCAACATCGGATTTAATAATCGGGGGCGAACTTAATGCTTCGGATGTTCCGGGGACATATAGATTCAGGGCGGGCAAGCTTGATGAATTTAGATTTTACAACCGCGTTATTTCTTCAACAGAAGCAGCGCAAATGTATTATTCACAATAAGGTTAACGCACAGTAAATGGCAATTACCTTTTTATCTGCGAAAATTTAATATTACAGTATGGATATTATTTGCCAAAAGAGAGCCAAATTTAAGCCTGAGGGAAATGAGGAAGAAAATGAAAAGAAACAATTTAATAAAAGCTTTTTTAACTTTCATTATTATACTATGTGGAAATTTATTACACACAGAATCTCCCAAACAAATTGCCGAAGTGTTTTATAAAAACGGATTAAAGTATTACATTGTTGGGGATTATAAAAACGCCATTAAACATCTTAACAAAGGCCTTGAACTGCAAAAAGACAATAAAAAAATAAAAAAGATTTTAGGCAAAGCGCATTTCAAACATGCTTTAGTTTTATACCAAAATAAAAAATATGAGCAATCAAAGGAAAATTTCGAGTTTGCAAAAAATTATAATTCTGATATAGAAGATGATGCTGACCAATGGATTAAACGGATTGAGATTATCCTTAAAAAACAACACATACTTGAACAAAAAAAACAACGGCTAGCTGAACTTGAACGAAAGAAAAAAGAACATCAGCGGAAAATGCAAGAATATATTAATAATAAGAAACGGAACCGGCAGGCTTTAATCAACAATGAAAAACAAAGGAAGAATAAATTCCTTTCAATAGAGCAAAAAAAACTCGCTGAACAACGAAGGAAATTATTACTCGCTGAAAAGAAAAGGCTTGAAACGCAAACACGTCTTGAAAAATTGAAACAAGAAAGAATTAAACTTGAAAATGAAAAAAGGAAAAAAGAACTGGCAGCAAAAGAACGTGAACAAAAAGAAATTCTTTCTTCAATCAAGCGTATAGAAGAAGCAAAAGAACGGGAAAGGCTGCGCAAATATAAACTTGAGCATGAAAAACTTAAACTTCAGCATCAAGCGGAAATGGCACGCCTTAAAATGCGTTCTAATTCTAATGAAGTTTTAGCTGATTTATATAAAAAGCGCATGAAAAGCATGAAAGAGTATGAGCGTAATTTAAAAAGGCAGTATGAATTGTCAATAACCCGGGACAAAGAAATAATGCAGCTTGCCCGTGGTATTGCCAAATCCGATAATAAAGCAAGGCAAA
The DNA here is from genome assembly GCA_937960625.1 of uncultured Spirochaetia bacterium. GTDB lineage: Bacteria > Spirochaetota > CALGPD01 > CALGPD01 > CALGPD01 > CALGPD01. The sequence continues at coordinate 3,937 of CALGPD010000311.1, forward strand.
ATTCTGATAAATTTTACGCTTCATTTTTAAAACTGCTTAAAGATGATTTAAAAAATCCGCAAATTAAAGCATTGTTAAAAGAACAACAACTAAAATCTGATAACTACTTAAAGAAGATTATAAAAAGAAATGAGGAAATTGAAAATAAATTTAAACTGTACTATATCATAATAATAGCGGTTTTCGTTATTGGCATAATTCTTATTCTTTATCTCGTTTTCCGTAAAAAGGGAGCAAATCTTGAAAAAAAATTTCCACTTGCTTTGCCACCATATTACGGCGGCTTGAACGAATATTCAGATATTATGAAAAATGGATATAAAATACCTGAAAAAGTTTTAGATATTCAAGGTGAAGATGAAGACAATTTATTTTATAACAAAATTCCTGAGCTTGATACAGAACAAAAGAAGAATTTATTAAAGACCATTGAAACAAAAATTAAAAATTTACTACAAGAAGACGTTAGTTATATTTTATCGAATATCTTTGAACCTCTTTTAATTGATGGTGACAGGGAAATCCGGGAAAAAGCACAAAATATGTTTTCAAAATTTTCAACTTTACAAGATTTACCTAAAGATGAAGCCGCTAAAAAAGATTTCGCCCTTTCATGGCCTTCTTTAATCAGTATGGCAAACTTAATTGATTTAAAAACACATCGATATGATAACAATATCCGCGTGGCGAATATGGCAAAAGAAATAGCAAAATTAATGGAATTAAGCCAAAATCAAACTGAAAATATATTCAAAGCCGGCTTAATAAGGGATATTGGTTTTCTTGGTGTAGAACCTGCGATTTTTCTGAAAAAAGAAAAACTAACTTCCGGAGAAAAACAACTTATTAAACAACATCCCGCAAAAAGCAACGATTATATAAATTTCATGGAACTTGATATAACAATTCAGAATGTGCTTTGTTGTCATCATGAGAACTTAAAAGGATCAGGTTATCCCAAAGGAATAAAAAACGTACCCATAGAAGCACAGATTGTTCATATAGCCGAGACATTTGAGGCATTAACCGGACATAGGCCGTATAATAAAACCATGAATAATATTTCAGCGTTTGGTAAAATTAATGGAGAAATGTGCGGTTTCGTTGAAAATCAAGTTCTAGAAGCTCTTGAACTAGTTGTTTTTGACGATGATAAAATTAAAAATATTTCGGTTTTTAAAGAAATATAAAATATAGGTGAATAAATGAGTGATAAAAATAACGCCAAAATAATAACTGTAACAGGTGGAAAAGGCGGCGTAGGTAAAACGTTTTTTTGTGTCAATTTTGCAGTACAGCTTTCAGCAATGGGCTATAGAACTCTTATTTTCGACGGAGATTTTAATTTATCTAACGCACATCTTTTTATAAATGTTGACTCATACGAGGAAACAAATCTTTTAATAACCGACCCGTCCCGGATAATGGAATCTATTCATAAGGGAGTCGGAGGGGTTGATCTAATTTTCACAGGCGATGATTTTACCGATATTTACTCTATTGATGCATAC
>CALGPD010000312.1 GCA_937960625.1 uncultured Spirochaetia bacterium
GGCATGGCTTGTTAGAAGAGGGCACAGCGTAAATACTTTTCACGTTGGCATGCCTGCGTTACACCATGCAATAACAATGAGTGATTTAAGAATAATCCGTTTTCTCGTTTATAAGGGCGCTAATTTAAGAGCAAAGAACTCAAGCGGGCAAACAGCATTGCAATTTGCAAAACAAATCGGCAACCGTGCGGTTATCCGTTTTTTACGCGGCAGAGGAGCAAGGTAAAATTTTATCATTTGATTAGCCTGTAGATTTATTTTTAAATACTAATTTTATTCGTTATTTTTGATTTTTAAAACCCATGCCTTTATTATATTTTTAGTATAGTTTTACCAAAAGGCAGAAGATATGCTTAATTACGTTATTGTAACCGTTTTAGTAATTTTTTCAGGGCTGTTTTCCGGTTTGACAATAGGGTTGTTTTCTTTGAATTTATCATCATTAGAGCGGAAAAAACGCCTTGGAAATAAAGACGCTATTAAAGTCTATTCAATAAGAAAAAACGGAAACCTTTTGCTTTGCACTCTTCTTTTGGGCAACGTTGCAGTTAACTCGGCAATGGCTGTTTTTTTAGGAACGATTTCAAAAGGTATTATTGCGGGGCTAATAGCAACGGGTTTAATAACTGTTTTCGGTGAAATAGTGCCTCAGGCTGTTTTTTCCCGTTTCGCGTTATTTTTTGGTGCTAAAACAGTCTGGCTTGTTAGAATATTCACTTTTCTTCTCTATCCCATTGTAAAACCTTTTTCAATGTTATTAAATAGGCTTCTAGGTGATGAACTGCCCACTGTATGGAGTAAGCAGGAAATTGCAGAAATAATTAAAACGCATCAGGATGCGGAAAACGCTCCTATTAATGAAGATGAAGAACGTATAATGCTCGGTGCAATTTCTTTTTCGGATAAAACAGCAATGCACGTTATTACACCGCGTACTGTGGTGTATATGTTGAACTGTGATATGAAATTAACCCGTGAATTATTAAATGAAATTCGGGGAAAAGCACATAGCAGAATACCGGTATATGAACAGAGCAAGGATGAAATAACGGGTATTTTATTTATAAAGGATTTAGTAGGTGTTGAACCTAATCCCAAAGCTTCGGTTAAGGATTATGTGAGTAAAGACGTTGTATTTGCAAAGGATATCATTAATCTTAATAAATTATTTAATATATTAATAAATAAGCAAAGCCATATATCCGTTATTTATGATGAACACGGTATCTTTCGGGGAATAGTTACCATGGAAGATATTATTGAAGAAATTCTTGACAAAGAGATTTTAGATGAACGTGATTCAATAGTAGATATGCAGGAATTTGCTAAGAATAGGTTTAACCGTGATCTGCATGAATAATTCTCTCCGATATTCATAATTAATTTGATAATAATAAAAAAAGTATTTACATGTTTGTGGAAATAATGTAAGTTGGTAGAATATATTGACTATTTTAATAAATTTACGAATTTTCTACGGGGTGTTTATGAGAATAAGGAATAAAATAATTGTTTTATTTTCTGTTTCATTGTTGTTTTTATTTTTAGTATTGGCTTTTACAATAGGGATTTTAACCGGAGATTTGTTAAAAAATTCTATTGATGACGAACTTAAAAATTTAACCAAAAGCATAATGATAACCATTAAGTCAAATGTTAACATTTCAGTAAAAAACTATTTAAGAAGTATTGCTGAAAACAACACAACAATGATAAACTACGTTGCTAAAACAGGAAACAAAAAACAAGTCTATAATAAACTGCGTAATGTGCTTTTAAGCCAGAGGATAGGTAAAACCGGATATATATATGTTCTTGATATTTCCAAAGCACCTAAAAAGATTCCTGTGGTTTTTCACCCTTTAATAGAAGGCCGGGATGTTGGAAAAGTAGGATTTGTCCGGAAAGCCGCCAAAATAAAACAAGGCTATATTGAATATGAATGGAAAAACCCGGGAGAAAAAAGAAAACGTAAAAAAGCAATGTATATAAGTTATGTTAAAAATTTTAAGTGGCTCGTTTGCGCATCATCTTACAAAAATGAGTTTTTAAACTTAATTAATAAAAATGATTTCCGTGAAGATTTACTTAAACTTAAAATAGGTAAAGACGGCTATCCCACAGTAATGGATCATAAAGGTAATATGATTATTCATCCAAAAATTGAAGGTCAAAATATATATAATACAAAAGACGATAACGGAAAATATTTTGCCAGAGAAGTCATAAGAAAAAAAACCGGAAAAATTATTTATACATGGAAAAATCCCGGCGAAAGTTCTGCCAGAGATAAAGTAGGGTATTATGATTATGTACCTTCAATGAAATGGTATATATGGCTAACTGCTTATAAAGATGAAATATACGGTGAAGTTAGAAAAATTACTCAATATTTAATAATGATTTTTATTATTGCGATATTATTGGGAATACCCGTAAATTGGTTTTTTACTACGAGAATTACAAAGCCTCTTAATACCATAAAAACGAGAACTGATTTACTTTCTAAAGGGCATGGAGATTTAACTCAGCAAATAACGGTTAAATCCAATGATGAAACAGCCGAACTTTCATCTTCATTTAACAGTTTCATTAATTTGGTTAAGAATATCGTTATAGATATAAAATCAAATTCTATTGATGTATCTGATGCTGTAAAGATTTTAAATGATTTATTTGACCAGTCCGGAAAAACAGTAGAACTTTTTATAGATAATACTAAAACAATTAGTACCAGTGCTATCAGGCATGAAGCCTCTGTAGAAGAAGTTGTTACCGCAATGACACAGATAAAAGAAAATATTTCTTCGCTTTCAAACAACGTAAATAATCAATCCATTACCATAGAAGAGTTTTCATCAACAATAGAACAAATGATGGCACAGATTCAAAACGTTGCCGGAGTTACTGAAAAAGGTAAAAAAGTTACTGAAAAATTGACCGATGCAGCAAAAAAAGGCGCAGAAGTTATTCAAAACGTTTTGGAAGGTGTAAGGGAAATTGAAGTTTCTAGTAATCAAATAAAAGATATTATGGGAGTTATAATGAGCATCGCAGAACAAACGAACCTTCTTGCTATGAATGCTGCTATTGAGGCTGCTCATGCAGGGGATTACGGAAAAGGATTTGCTGTAGTAGCAGATGAAATCAGGAAACTTGCTGAAAATTCCGCGTCATCTTCAAAAGAAATTACCGGATTGATACAGGATATTTTAGCAAAAATAAATAATACCGCAAATTATGCCGGCGAATCTGAAGAAAGTTTGAGACTGATTGTAAGCGATGTAAATACAACTAATAATATAAACGAAGAGATTTATAATTCCGCGCAGGAGCAGTCTTCGGGAGCAAGTGAGATATTAACCGCTGTTCAATCAATAAACGAGATTACAGCGCAGATAAAAACCGCAGTAAACGGAATAAAAGGCGGAAGTGAAGACGTTGTTAATACAGTTTTTTCCTTAAAAGAAGTTACAGAAAATATAAGCAATAGTACAAAAGAGCAGACTTCGGGCGCTCAGAATATACTCGATTCAGTTAATGCAAAGAAAAAGTTTATACATCAAATTCAAGAATCCATGAATAAAATGGAAAACTGTATTAATAAGTTTAAAGTAGGAGAAGATAGTAAAAATCTAACAGAGGTAAAGAAAGTTTAAACCGTATTAATAATTTTAAAAAAGGCGGTAATTCTACCGCCTTTTTTAGTTTGATTATTTTTTCACGTTAATACCGTTATTATAAGTTCTTACTCCGCGCATATACACTTTTTTGGTCTTATGAATTTCAAGGCCAACGTTATTATTATAAATTTTGGTGTTTATGATTGTGACGTTTTCTGAACGGTATAAACCCAATCCGGTTTCTTTATTTTTGTATATTCTACAGTTTGATATAGTAATATTTTTGCTTCCGTTAAAGCATAAGCCGCTTGAAGAATTATTAAAGATGTCACAGTTATCTAAAATTATACCTGAAGTTGACCATGTTATTAAACCGGTAACTCCACAGCCGTTTAATTTACACGTGTTAATTACTATGTTTTTACAGTCGCTGGTAGACATAACAAATCCTGAACATCCTTCAGCCATAGGGTTGTGAGTTAAATGAAGATTTGAAATAGTAATGTTTTTACAATGAAATAAACTTAACACGGATACATCTGTGGCATTGCATACTATTTTTACTTTCCCCAGCCCGATTATTTTTAAATAATTTTTATTTCTGATATTAATCGTGTTATTAAAAACGTAATGCCCCTGTCTGAAAAATATTGTTGTGCCCGGTTTAGCGAATTTAATCATACCTTTCAAATCTGCAAGCGAAGTTTTAATGTCAACGTATAAGCGTTTTGGTTGAGTAAAACTTACATTGATTAGAATAAAAGAAACTAAAAGAATTAAGGTTGTTTTTTTCATTTTTATCTCCTGTTATTAACTTCCTATTTGAGCCCCTGTTTTTCCGCCTGCTTTTTTAATTAAATTAATTAAAGCAGGGCTTCTTAAATTAGACGGCATTTTTAAAGCGTAGTCCAGAGCTGTGTATGTCTGATAATCTTTTGCATTTACATTAGCTCCGAATTGTATTAAGTACCTAACTATGCCTGTTAAACCCATACGCACAGCGTTGATTAATACCGTTCTTCCACGGTTATCGCGTAAAGTTACACTTGCGCCATTGTCCCGGTGCAATAAAAGTTTAACAATTGTTAAATTGCTTGCGTAAAAAATAGCGCTTTTCCCATGATTATCTTTTAAATTGATTTTTGGATACTTTTTCAATAATAAACGCACAACGCGCATTTTTTTCCAGTAATCCCTGTTAGTGCTGTAACAAGCATACATTAATGCTGTTTCATTTTTATTATTTTGAAGGTTTACATTTGCGCCGTTCCTTAATAAGTATGCAATGTTTCTGAACATTCCTGCTTTTGCTGCAATTATCAACGCTGTATTTCCTTCACGGTTTTTCTCGTTGATATTTATTCCGTTTCTTACTTTTAGAAGATAATAGAATATTCTAGTTCTATTATGAAATTTAACCGCAAGGTGCAGGGCATTGTTCCCGCATGTTCCTTTTCCTGTTACTTTTGCGCCTAGAGAAATTAGAGTTTGTAAAGTATAAACATGGCCTTTATAAGCCGCCCATTGCACAGCAGAATAATTTACTGCCGGAGCACAAATATTTACATTTGCTCCCTTGCGGGCAAGCAGCCTTAACATTGTAGAGTTTGCGTATTTGGCTGAAAGCGTAAAAGCGTTTACTCTGCCTCCTACTATATGGATATTTGCCCCGCGATTAATTAGAAGCTGTGCGAGTTGAATGTAACGCGGTACTGACACAAGTTTTCTTCCGTTTGCATATGAAACAGCGTGCATCAGAGCAGTCCAGCCCATTTCATCCCGCGCATTTACATTAGCTCCCCGTCTAAGCAGCCTGTAAACTTTTGTA
>CALGPD010000313.1 GCA_937960625.1 uncultured Spirochaetia bacterium
GTAAGTTACACCGTTTAAAGTACTGCCTCCCGCGTTATTCCCTGCTGTCCAGTTAATTCCGTCTGTGGAGTGAAAAGTATTTCCTGAAGCTCCAACAGCCACGAATTTTTTCGCTCCGTAAGTAATACCTACTAAAGTTGAGCTTACACCTGCCCCGGATTTCCATTTAATTCCGTCAGTGGAGTAATAAGCCGCGCCAAAATTTCCAACAGCCACGAATTTTCCGGCTCCGTAAGTAACACATTGTAAATTTCCGCTTGCTCCTGTGCCCGCAGCCCAGTTAATTCCGTCTGTGGAATAACGAGTCTCGCCGCTAGATCCAACAGCAACGAATAATTGTTTGTTTTGAATTTTGTCCGTTGCCTGTTCTGACAAGCCGGAGAATAGATTTTTACACCTTGTAATTGTAAAAAGGAATGAAATTAATAATAAAACAATTAGGATTTTTTTCATGTATGCATCCTTGTAGCTGATTGGCTGTTGTAAAATAATCCCGAAATATAAAAAACTTTTTATTTTAAATTTCAGTACATAAATAATTGTATGAAAATTATACCCAAGTAATAGAAGAAATGCAATAGATAAATATAAATATTATATTAAGCTGTAATGAAGAAATTAGTTTTCTATGCTATAAATTCAGAGTAGGTTATGTTTAAGAATACAATTTATACACGGAGTTAATAGGATAACTCAGAATTCAGCAGAGGAGTTTAATCTTGAAGCGGCATTTAATTTAAGTTAAATTATTAAATGTTAAAGCTTTGATTTTATTTTTAAGTTTTGGTTTTGTTTTTATGTCTCTGCGCCACTCTGAGTTTAATTTTTTATCTTATATCTTACTCGACATCTTTCCTATAAATCAGCGGGAAATAAATTGCATCCATAATATGATAAATCTTTGTTCCTTATAATTATTATATTTGACATATTAACGTGAATCCTAATAAAATTACATTATCAGTTTATAATTAAAGCGAGAATAGTTATGAATAAACCCGTTATAAGTTCCGCGCAGAGTATAATTGACGGCATGGGAAATTTTGATTTAGTTCATGAACAAATAGAAATTCTTAAAAACAACGGAATACCGGTTACAGAGTTTATTATCGACCCTCTAAAAACGGGATGGGACAGCGAAATACTGCCTAACCATTTTAGAAGCGGGGCTTCGCCAATCACTGCTTTGGAAAAAGCTTATGAATTTATTGTTAAGGAAGAAAAAAACGTTGTATTAATTACAGGGCGTGATTATTTAAAGAGTGAATATTCCCCGGAAGAGCGCAGGGATTTAATGGAAATATATCCGGGTACAACCATTCCTAATGTTTACAACGAACTAGCTCTTGCCTATATAAAGGAAAACAATCTAACTGAAAATGATTTTAAACACATTGCTGAGAAAATCTTTGAAAACTATCAGCGCAGCGCAAAAGCAAGGGGGATAAAATATCAGTCGTCAGAAAAGTGGTATAATTTTATTACAACGCTTTTCCGCGGTGTGGATATTGCAAACCCTGTTGTTGATTTCCACGCCAAGGTTTTAATTGTTTCTGATGATTTATACAAAAAATATTTTAAGAGTGATAACGCGGTTAAATTAACCGGTGTTAGTTGTGTTAAACTCGGTGCTGATGGCCCTGATGCTATCGAAAAAATAGTAAAATACGGACATTTAAAAACAACGTATAACAAAGCGTGTGAAATGGCAGGTATTGATTTCAACAACGAGTTTAAAAACAATAACGCGTTTTTAGAAATATATACTTGTTTTCCCGTTGTGCCTTTAGCATTCATGCAGAAAACAGGATTGGCTAGTAATAAGGAAGAATTATTGCAGTTTTTAGAAAACTATGAGATAACCGTTACCGGAGGAATGAACCTTGCAAAAGCCGCGTTTAATAATCCCGTTTTAAATGCATTGGTTGTCATGTTTGAAAAACTGCAAGAAAGTGATTATAAATACGGTCTCGTTCACGGTAACGGTGGACTTGGATATCAGCAGGGAGCTGCTATTATGGAAAAATGATGATTTTTTGATAAATTAATTATATGAATGAAATATTTGCCGTGTTTTTATAGTAAGATGTTATTAATCTTAAAACCATTAATAATAGAGAGGGTGTTATGAAAAATAAACAATTTTTTGTTTTAGTTTTTTGTCTGATTTTTTTATGGGCAAATTTTTCCTTTAGCGCCGACCGTGCCCGTGACGGAGAAATTCCAGATGTTGAGAATAATCAGCGTCGTTATCCCAGAGGCGGACTTAGGAAAATCAAAAACATTAAAGTTCACGGTATCGGTGTTTTCGGCGGTATAGGAAAAACCCGTGGTTTTGGTGAAATAAATTATGAGGAGCTTGAAAACAAATCCTCAATTGACACCGGCAAAGAAGATGAAAATAATCATTTGACAACGTTTTCAGCAGGTATCCGCTACGAGTGCAGCTTAATTACTCGATACATAGGTTTTGTCGGATTTAGGCTCGATATACTTTATCAGCGCATGGGTATGGAAATTGACAACCGGTATTCATATTCCGGAGGTTCTCTAACTGTGGGCGCGGATCAGGATGTGCAGCTTGACTACGTTGTATTTAACCCCGCGTTTAAACTCACGGTATTTTCTCTCGGTGTATACGTTGGCGTTTTACTTAGAGCCGATGCCGGGGGCATGGATGTTAAATCAAAGTTCAATGATATTGATTTCGGGATTACGTTTGCGGTTGATTTAACAATGCCTTTTATTAAGAAGAAAACGGGAATGATTATGCAGTTTGAAGGTGTTTTCGGTTTAATAAATATCCGCAAAGACGGAGATTATAACGTAAGGAATTTAGGTTTCTTTTTCAAAATGGGTTATTTCTTTAATGTTTTTTAAGTCAAAACCGTACTTTGAAATTAACGTATAGAAATATTTTTAGAAACAGGGAATGTAAAAGTGTATTCCCTGTTTAATGCTGTTTTGATAATGATTCTGAAACAGACATACATACAATTTTACGATTAAGGTTTCGAAAAGGTTGTGAGCAATAGGGGTTTATTCAAATGATTTCTAAAAATAGGTTAAGATTATCATTGAAAATTATTATGATCTTATTTATTATGCATTTTCTTTGTGTTTTTGCTGTCGCCAGCCACGGAGGAAATTCTTTAACTAAACGCGAAACTGATTATTTACGTTTTCCTTATACTCAAACTTTTGACATTGTTCATAAGCTTGGAGCATTTTTAGGACTTGGATACAACAATATGACGGGTGATATAAATTATGAGTATTTAGCAGCAAGGCCTGAAATTGACACCGTAAAAAAAGATATGCTTGATAATAGTTTTA
>CALGPD010000314.1 GCA_937960625.1 uncultured Spirochaetia bacterium
ATATTATCTTTTATGTTATTTTCAATTTTCATTATTTTTCCCCTTTTTGCTTGGATGAAATATTATACTTGCATTTTTTACCCACAGTAATTTCCATTTGCCCTGAAACTGACTCCCGTGTAAAACTGTGTACAAATTCAAAGCCGGCGTTTTTCATGGCATTATTGATTTCTCCTTTTAAGATTGCAAAATTGCCTCCAGCCATTTCCGTGGTCAAAAAACCGGATAACATGCCTAAAGGTTTTGTTCTTTCGTTTGTTATTCCGTCTTGGTTTGTTACAAAAATTCCGTTCGGGTTAAGTGAATTGAAAATTTTTTTGAAAAGTTCAGCCATATGGTTTTTATGGAAATTTAACGTTGCTGATGCAAATATTAAATCATAAGTGTCTTCAAACGAATCATTTGTGTAATCACCTTGAATAACTTTTATCCTGTCTTGTAAGCCGTATTCTTTAACAAATTTCTTCGCTACATCAGCCACACCGGGTTGTTCAATTATTACTCCAGTCATGTCAGAATGCGCAGATACCAGAGCAATTGTATAGAATCCCGCTCCACCTCCTAAATCAAGCATTTTTTTAATCTTAGGAAACTCGGAAAAATCTTTAATAATATCCGTAACGTTTTGTACTTCTCCGCAATATTGATAGGGAGCAGACATTTCTGCAGAGTTTTTCCAGATTTCAGGGTCTGCCATGTCCGTTCGTTCTTTTGGCGGTCCTTTTTTTACTAAATCAATCAGATGTTTTTCCGAGGGCGTAAACCATTCTGAAATATGAAGAAGGAAGCCTCCAACGTATAAGTTCGAATTGGAATTTAAGTATTGTTTGGTGTGTTTTGTGTTCTGAAACTTTCCTTTGTCTTTGATAATTATTTCCATGCCCGCAAGGATGTTTAAAAGTAATTCCGTATTCCTTGTATGTAAGCCTAGTTTTGACGCAAGCGTTTTTGCATCCATAGGCTCATTTAGATAATCGAATAGTTTTAGTTTAATTCCAATGTTTAATACTTTTCCGTAAATGCCCGCTGTAGTTAAATCGTATAAATTTTTCCATGAATACTCTATTTCAGGTAATTTTTTCATTTTTAATCCTCTTTAAACTATTTATAAATATCTTCTGACTTTAGTGGAATATACGTTCCATTCAGTTGGAAGAATATCTTTTAAAAATTTTTCTTCTTTTAATACAATTTTGTGGTGTATTATGGTTATAATAATTGCCGCGGTCCAGATGCCGGGATTTAAAACGTATAAGCATGAAGCTAGAAGCATTAATGTAAATCCTGTGTACATCGGGTTCTGCTTATCCTATAGATACCTTTAACTTTTAAAGTTGATGATTTCTTTTCATTTTCATCCGGAATCCCAAATTTTAAGTTTTTGCCAAGATTAACGTAAGCAAAGAATTGAAGCGCGCTTCCAAGAGCAAAGATAATAACCGCAGCAATTGTTAATTCATGTGAGCGATTAAAAATGTTCAGGTTATAAAATCTTGATGCCTGAACGAATAGCGCGATCCAGCAAATAAACATTAACACTTTTCCCGTTTTGAATAATATGGGATTAATGGGAGAAACTCCACCCATTGATTTATTGTTTTTTTTAAGATAGATACCGAATCCTATCATTTGAATTAACATTATAACGAATAAAGTTTGAATTATTATTTTATCATAAATCATTATATGCTCCCATTGTTTCTACTTTTTTATGCAAATTACATGCGATTTATTTTCATCAACTATTTGAATTTTGTCCGATGTTTTGATTTTTTTTAGCGTTTCAGTTCTATTCTGATGCCCGTTTTCAATTAAAATAACTCCGTCTCGTTTCACAATTCTGGCTATTTCTGATAAAAATTGTTTAGCGTCCTCAATCATGTGAAATGCATCCAGAACGTAAACAACGTCTGCATTATCATCAGGTATGCTGCAAGAATATCCAGTTGCTTGTATTGTTTCAACGTTGTTAAGATTGTGTTTTCTGATAATTTTATTAACTTTTTTTATTGCCAGCGGATGTATATCGACAGCGTACACTTTTCCGTTTTCTCCAACAGCCTTCGAAGCGTTTTTAATATAACGCCCGGGGCCGCAGCCGTAATCTACAACCACCTGATTCTTTTTTATTCCAAGGGTTTTGAAATTTTTGTTTGCGAAATTTCCGAAAAAATCCATAACTTTCATTGCAAACTGCATAAAGTAAAACCCGATATTTGGTATTTTTTCTTTTTCCTTTCCGGTAATTGTTTGTGAAATTGTTCTTTTTTTGGATTTATCCGTTTTCATACTTTCCATTTTCTTGCACTCCTTTGTTCGTTCCACATATTTTTATATAGCCCTTTTTTATTGACTAGATATTCATGGTTTCCCATTTGTTCTATTTTTCCATCTGAAAGCACAACTATTTTATCCGCATTTACTACAGTGTTTAATCTATGTGCAATTACAATAACGGTTTTTTCTTTAACTAAACCGTTTATAGCTTTTTGAATATACAGTTCGTTTTCAGGGTCTAAAGCCGCGGTTGCTTCATCAAGCAGTATAATAGGCGAGTCTTTTAAGATTGCCCGCGCCATGGAAATCCGCTGTTTTTCCCCTCCAGATAGAGTCATTCCGCCTTCACTGATTTCAGTTTCATACTTTTTAGGAAGTTTTTCTATAAAATTATGGCATCCGGCTATGCGGGCAGCATTTGTAACATCTTCATAATCTGCATCAGGTTTTCCGATACGTATGTTTTCTATTATTGTGTCATTAAATAAATATACATCCTGAAAAACTATTGAAATGTTTGATAATAAATTTTCCGGAGTATAATATTTCACGTTTTTATCGCCGATTTTTATTTCACCTTTATCTATATCCCAAAAACGCGCTATTAACCTTGTCATGGTCGTTTTCCCGGAGCCCGAAGGGCCTACAAATGCAGTTAATGTTTTTTCCGGTATTTTTAAATTTATATTTTTTAAGACTTCATGCTTATGATATGAAAACGTCACGTTTTTAAAATCTATATTAAAATTTTCAGGAATTTTATCAGCATTCTCTCCTTTTTGAATTTCCGCATCCAATAATTCTTGTATACGTTTAACACTCAATTCGTTATAACTTAATTCAGCGTAAAAAATTAAAGCCTGAATTAGCGGTTCAAATACTCTTAAGCCAAGTATGATAAAAATAATAAAATGAGGAATTGATAATTTCATGGCGAACAAAAAATTTAAACCAAGTAAAATGATTATAATAAATCCAAAGTGTAAAATAAGTGATGCAAAAATAACAATAGGCCCGCCTGCAGCTTCAATCTTTATGCTTAATGATTTTAACCTTCTGAAAGATTTCTCCAAACGTTCAAATTTTAATCCTTTTATATTGAAAGCTTTTATAAGCCTGATCCCCTGAATATATTCTAGCATGCGTGAGGTTGCTTCCGTTTTCGCAGAAATATGTCTTTTTCCTATTGATTGAATAAACTTACGTGCAATATATGTAAATGGAATAACCAATGGTATTACGCTAGCAGATATTAATGCAAGCTTTAAATTAATAAAACAAAGAAAAATAATTACCACAAAAGGCATTATAATACCGCCTGCAAGTTGGGGTAATAAATGGCTTAGTACAAATTCGATATTCGCGTAATCACTAACAAGATAAGAGCCGATATTCCCAGGGTCTTTGGCATTGAAAAATCCCATTGATAATTTTCGCAAATGGTCTCCGATAGAAATTCTGCCCTTAGCACAGAGTTTATAAGAACCGTTATAGACTTTCTCGTACGAAATACGGGAAACAATCAACAGTAATAATATCGCAACAGACATGAATGCTGTTAGTTTTATCATTTCATTTATATTTATACTTGTCCCTGGATTTTGGAGAGGCTTAAAGATTTCTAAAGTAGCAAGCATTAAAATACCATATGGTGCGCCCCTGAATGCATATTCCAGTAAAGTCCAAAGAATCATAGGCCGAACCGTTTTTTTATCTCCTATTGAAACTATATTTAAAAAAGCTTTAATTTTCATGTTTATGTCCCCCTGCATGTCTGTCGATTTTCCATTCTCTGGCTTTTGAATATGTATTCCACATGTTTTTATACAAACCTTTTTTTTCTGATAAAACTGAATGTTTTCCCTGTTGAACAATTTTCCCTTTATCTAGAACAATGATGTTGTCCGCGTTTATAATTGTTGATAGTTTATGCGCTATATAAACAACTGTTTTATTCTTTATCAACTTTGAAAACGCGGAAAATATTTTACCTTCATTTTCCGGATCTGCATAGGCTGTGGCTTCATCCAAAATTAATATTGGAGTGTTTTTTAACATAATCCTTGCAATACCAATGCGCTGTGCTTCTCCTCCGGATAAATATGTACCACCTTCTCCCACAAGAGTTTGATATCCCTTAGGTAATTTTTCTATAAAATCATGGCATTGAGCATCCTTCGCCGCTTGTATGACATTATCCATTGAAGCGTCTGTATTTCCCATCCGGATGTTTTCTTCGATAGTATCAAAGAATAAAAAAGAATCCTGAAAAACAAAAGAGACATAATTCATTAGTTCGTCAATATTAATATCTTTAATACTTGCTCCGCCTATACTTATTTCCCCTTTTTGTATATCCCAGAATCTTGCACATAGATAGCCTAGAGTGGATTTTCCTGCTCCAGAAGGGCCAACTATAGCAGTAACCGTATTTTCCTTTGCGTTAAATGAAATATTATTCAATACTTCGTTGTCTTTATAGGCGAAGCTTACATTATCAAATTTAATTGAATAATCAGACATTTCAGGGCTAAGTGTTTTGTTTTCCAATTCCGTTTCATACATTATATTATCAATTCTATCAACTCCGACACTTATCTGTTTTAAAAACCCTCCTATAAACATAAGCTTCAAAAATGGAAAAAACATTCCTCCTCCAATTACAAAGAAAAGTAAAACTTTTGCAACAGATTTATATTCTAGGCCGGTTCGGTTAAGTAAAAAAGTAGCAGCGGGAATAATGAATAATAAAGAGGAAGAAAGAACAGTAAGAAAAACCGGATAAATTTTGGAATATTTTTTTACCATTTTTAAATTATTGTTTTTAAAACTTTCAACATCGGTCTTTAATTTTTTATATGAATCTTCAGAAGCATTGAAAACTTTTATAATAGGCATTCCTTTAACGTATTCAACAACCGTGGAATTCATTTTTTGTAATGAATCATGGTATGACTGCCATTCTTCGTTGCTGCTGAACATTTTAATTTGTGAAAAAAGCGCAATGGGAATCGGCAGTATTGCCGCAATTGCCAGAAACCAGTCTGTAATAAATAGATATGAAACTATAATTAAAGGAAAAATTATAGCGCTTGTTATGTCAGGAATATGATGAGCAATAAATAGCTCTATTCTTTCAACATCTTCACTCATGATTTTTTTAATTTCCCCGCTTGTTCTGGCTGTAAAAAAACCTAAAGATAAAGCTGCAATTTTTTTAGACAATTTTACTCTAATTTCATAAAGAATATTAAATGCAGCTATATGCGACAGCATAAGTGATGAATATATCAATGCTCCATATCCAGCTGTTGCGCCAAGGCAAATATAACCGAGGGTATATAAGTAATCTTTGTTCATCGCTGTAATATTTTTTGCGTGCTTTGCAATTTCTGACAGGATTAAGAAAATCATTGTAACAGGGACAAACTGCAAAAGAGTGGCAACAACAGCTAAAAACATAGATGAAAACAGCCACCATTTTTTACCTCCGGCCAGCTGAATTAATCTTGCAAGGCCTTTTTTTTGTTTAATTTCAATATTCATTGTTACTTTTGATTTGTCTTTGTTCCCCACAATAAACTCCATTGAAGTTAAGTATTAAGATTTATAGTTTTAGAGATTTTACTTTATTTAAAGCATTCTTTAACGCGTTTAATATTCCAAGACAGGATTTTGTTGCTCCGCTAACCGTATCTACACCGAGTTTATCCTTAAAGTCAAATTCATCTTGCGGCATGTTATGTATGGTTTTACCTAAGAATATATTCATGAAACAAGCGTCTTTTAGTTTGCGGAAATATACCGGAGTTTCCGAATGTTTTGTAACTGTAAAACTATGAATGCGGTTTTTGCTTAACCCGCTTACACCGATACCCACTTTAAGATGAATTATGCCGCCGTATCCCTGAGCATAGGCGTTTATGATTACTCCGATTTTTTCGTTGTTTTTATAAGCGAAATACACGGTTTCACTATTAATAACGGCTTTTTTAAAATCGTCTGCTTCAGGGTATATTTTATTTAAACCCTGATTTTTAGTATTAACGCAGGTGGCAAAAATAATCAGTGTTAAGGTAACGGCTAATATATTAATAATTTTAATGTTTTTTTTATCAAGTATTATCATAACAATACCTTTTCTGCAAAAATTTGCCCATAGGATTCATTACTATGACAAGTAAGAATCCTAGAGGCTTTAAATCAAGTAATCACAATAGCGGGAGTGTAATGAGCGTTGTGATTAAATGGGTTTATATTTATTAAAATACTTACCTGTTGTTTTAATTGATAATGAAAATCAATATCAATATGTTATTAAATTCATTCTAAAATAGCTGAAAGTCAAGAAAATTTTAATAAATTTTATTTATTTTATTGATTTTGATTTTCAATTGCGAAATGATTGTAAAAACGTGGAAATTTTATTGCATATACTCTTTTAATGCACTAGAATTTAATTAATAAAATTAAGGAGTTACATTATGTATAAAATATCAGATGCTTGTACAGGATGCGATGCATGCAGGCCGGTTTGCCCTGTAGACGCAATTTCAAAAGGTGAACCTTACGTGATAAGCGATGCTTGCACAGATTGCGGCGCTTGTGTTGATACTTGCCCGGTAGATGCAATTACGTCAGCTTAATTACTTTCAGCATTTATCTATAATAAAAAGATGCCTCTAGGATTTTTACACCTGCACGTGTATGAATCCTAAAGGCATTCGACTTTATCCGGTTATGATGGCCGTTTAATTAATGGTCATCATGATGGTGATGGCCTTTATAACTTTCATCACAATGTTTTTGCATAGCTTTAATAAAAGGCCTTGCCTGCCGTCTTGTAAATAAACGTTCAATTGCAATTCTTAAACTGGTTTTAATGTAAACTTTTTTCCACTTTAATACGTGCATTCTTCTTTTAATTGATATTATTCTAGAAGCAGGGATTGGCCTATAATCCATGAATTTATGAATTTGTTTTTTTAACCGTTTAATTTTGGGATTTAAACGTTTCATTTTGCGTGCGGCTTTTTTTACCATTGCTCTAATTCTATTCGATTTTGTTTTTGATATTTTTGCGTCCCTGATAAAATCTGCTTCGCCTAGTACTTTGTAAACAAGTTTAAGACCGTATTCCAGGCGGATACATTTAGGCCCGTGTGAATAACTTTTTGTTCCAAAACAAAATGTCGCGGTAAAAAGCATAATCATTAAGATATTTTTAATATTGTTTTTCATTTTTTACTCCTCTATTAAATTGGTTTAAAATTTTATTTCTAAAGTTGTTTTAATTACATAACCGGTTTGAGAAAATACGTTGCCTTTTTTCAAATGCCAGCCTTTATTTTCCCGTTTACGGTACATAAAATCAACGCAGATCATAGTATGATGATAAATCATAAATTTCGCTTTAGCTATAAGACCCCATGGCAAAGAAGATGAATTCCATTTGAATCCACTCTCGCTTGTTTGCCACATCATCATAAACGGCATTGCCAAATCGGGGTCCAGCGCGTAAGTTTGCGACATAATGAAGCCTAAAATTATTTGCCAGTCATATATTTTTTTAGGGCATCCCAAACAAATCATGATTTTTAAAGCAAGATTTTCTCCTTTCAAATCTTCCGTCGGGCTTGAGGCATGAATTGAATCCGGTTTTCCGTTATCACCCAGATTATATATTAATTCAGCCTTAATTATAAAAGGAAACCGACCGAATTTTGTGCCGAATTCAACATAAGCGCTAAATAGGATAAAATCGGTTTCATAATATCCGGGACCGCTTCCGCCGGCTGCATAATCAGTATCATGGTCACGCCCTAAAAATGTATAAACTCCGGGAGATACTATAAAATAAGTATTTCCGAAATTAAATTTAGCATAAATCTGCGGTACTATAATCCACTTGGAGTATTCGATTTCCCCTCCGGACTTGCTGTAAATCAATTCTCCCATGTTTAGGCCTAAATTGATGTTACCAAACGTGAAATTTAGTTTTTGAAACATCCCGGTTGGATTAACCTCTCCTGCCATAACAAGGTGGGCGGAAAGAAAAGGGTTTTTAAATTTTCCGAAAGTAAGCTGCAAAAGATTTTTTTTGAATAGTTTAGCTTTAATATATCCTTTTGCAATGCCAATACCTTCAAGGCCGAATTTATAAGAATCCTCTCCGAAAACACTAAAAGTTTTTCTGTTTTCTTTTTCTCCGGGTGTGCAAAGCAAAATAACGCCTTCAATTCTTGGGCCTATGTTAATTTTCGCGCCAAGCATAACACGTAACCTTTGCATTTCCTTTTCTTTTGTGAAATCTTTTTCCGGGGTAAATTCAAACTTTTGATCATGAGTTACGTATTGAAAGCGGTATGCAATAGAACCGATTATCGATACATCAACCGGCATACCGGGTTTAATCTCTGCTCCAGGGCCTTTTTGCTTTTCAATAGTCCGCATTTCTTTTTTTAACTCGTTTGTTTGCTTATTATCCTTGTCCTCAGTTTCTTGAGAATAAGATAATTTAGCGAACAAGCATATTATAATTATGCTTAAGACAATATTTTTCATTGCTCCTCCAAAAATTTACTTATTATTGATAATGAATATCAACATCAATAAATTTGAGAGAAATGAATTTTTTGTCAAGAGAAATTTAACATTATCATAGTTTTTTTAATGATTTTGATTTTCAGTAGTGAAATAAATGTAAAATTATAGAAATTTTAACACACCCTTTAAGCCAATAAGTTAAAACAGGATGTAATGCATGCGGCAGGTTTGTACTGTAAATACATTTTTAAAAGGTGAACATTACGCGATAAGCGATGCTTGTACAGATTGCCGCGCTGGAGTTGATACTTGCCCGGTAAACGCAATTACATCAGCTTAAAGAAATTTCATGCTTGTATTTTTAGTAGTTAGAATTGAAAATATGTAATTTAATTAAAAATATTCTTTCTGTAAGATTGTTTATTTTCCCTCAGCATCATTAAAATCAATGAAAAATTAATATTTGATTGACTTATAGAGATAACTTTTATATTATGGTATTGATAATCATTATCAATTGAGGTGCGTGTGAAAGATTTAATTAAAAAAATTCAGAAACTCGATGATGCTGATGAATTGGCGATTTATATTGAAATCGAGAATTTATGCCGAGGGCAGATTGTAAGATATATTGAAAAAGTACAAAAAATCATGAAAGAGAAATTTCCAAATAAAAGGTACATATTACTGCCATATGAAACTAATTCTCAGATAAAAATTAGTTCGCTGGAAGATTTTATGGTCTTTTTTAATGATAATTTTCAAAACTATAAAGTATTAAAGCAGGATACACTGTATACG
>CALGPD010000315.1 GCA_937960625.1 uncultured Spirochaetia bacterium
GGACAATATATTACGTTAGATAACGGTACTATAATATCCGGTGATGAACAAACTCAAAAAATGCTTGAAACCTTTCTCCCTGTTAATAAAGGAACTATCAACTACGTTTTGATGACCTACCAATCAGGTTTGCAGGATTTTTTAAAACAATACCAAAATAATAAAAATAAAGAATTAGATAATACGTTGTTTGAATTAAGTAATATTTTACGGAGTTCATTGCTTGAAACGGATGGAGTCTCTATTGATAAGTTTAACAATAACCTGTTAAACTTATTTAATGAATATTCCCAAAATTGGGATTTTGATAAAAGCCTGCCAATAAAAAAACAGAATAATGAACGCTATAAAAACAACGGAAAAATTGCCGAAGCATATTACCGGATAATTGATATAAAAAATAAATATGAAAAAATAAATTCTCTTGAGCAACAATACGATGAAATTTCAATCGAATTATCAAAGATTTCGGAAGAGCTTAAATTTAAAAACGAATATATCAAAAAGTACAGTAGCGTAATTGACAGATATAAGGAAAGCAGGATATTAAAAGCAAATATTGAAAACATTGATGTTCAAATAAAAAACCTTGATGAAATAATTGAAAACTGGCCCGTATTGGAATATAAGATCAAAGAATCAGAAAATTTAATTCCAAATTTGGAGAAAGAAAAATTAACCATTGAGAAAGATTTTGAACTGGCAATAGAAAACCGGAATTTACAAGAATTAAACTCACAATATTTAAGAATAAAGTCATATGAAGAGGAATTAAGTAAAGCTAAAGCCGAACTTGAGAACGTACAAGAAATATCCTTAAAACAAATCAGGGAAATAGAAAACTCATATAGTGAAATTGAAAATATCAAAAAGTTCTACGATATCGGTGAAATAAATGTTGTATTAAAAGCAAATAACGATTTAAAAATATCATCAAAAATTGGTACGGATGATTTTAACACACATGAATTAAAATCCGGAGAAACTAAAACTTTCAATAAAGCAGGCAGTATTATATTAAAAAATGATGATTTTGAAATAAAGGCTTATTCAAGTAAAGTAGATTTTAACAAACTTGAAAATGATATTGATGCCAATCAAGAAAAGATTAATACTTTTTTTAATAAATTCGGATTCAAAAATATAAAAGAAGCCAAGCAATATTATGAAAAATATGAAAAGATTCATAATGAATATATTTTTGCTGAAAAAAACTATAAAAAGGAACTTGGGGAATATAACCTGCATGAAATTGAAGAAAAATTAAAGAATTATAATGATAAACAATTATTTTCAACAGAAGAATTAGCTGTAAAATTGGAAAAATTAAGTAGCCAATTAGAGAATAAAAATAAAGACTATAAAAACGCGTTAGAGATGGTTGAAAACTATAAAAACAAGTTCGGGTCAAAGCAGGGCCTTTTTGATAAACGCACCGAATTAAATACTACAAAAAATGAAATTAATAAAAAACTTGAAAATATATATAAAGAAGAAATAAACAATATAGATGAAATCCAAAAACATTTTCAGGATTATAAAAATCGCGTTTCAATTCTTACAAACGAAAAACTTGAATTATCAAAACAAGCCTCAGCACTCGAAGCAAAAATGACTAATGAAACTGCAGAAGAAATTTCAGAACAAATACAATATGCCGAACAAACTTTTAACAGGATACTTAAAAAAGGCAGCGCTATTTTAAGCATAAAAACCATCGCTGAAAATATTATTTCTTCAGCAGACAAGGACACCTATAATAATCTTGAAAACCGGGTGGTTAATTATATTAAATTGATTACTAATAACAGATATGAAAAAATTAATATTGATAAAAGTTTGCCAAAAGCATTAATTAAACAAAACGGAAACGAATTAAATTATACTCAACTTTCAGAAGGCACAAAAGACGCTCTCTCTCTTTCAACCCACCTTGCTATGGCTGAATATTTCTTAAAACAAGCCCAAGGATTTTTCGTTATTGATGACCCGCTTGTTAATATGGATAAAGAGAGAATACAATACGCAGTTAAAGCAATAGAAAACTTTGCAGAAAAAACTCAAACGATATTGTTTACATGCAATCCCGTTACAGCAAAACTATTTAATTCTAATATTATTGAATTGGAAAATAGGCTGTAGAAAAATTGCCCATGTAAATTCAATGAATGCAAAGTCTTTTAGGTTACTACATGGGCAATTTTAACTATTTGGGGGTTAGTTTATAAAATAAACCATGGAATTACCACTTTCTCTTTTTCATGTGCAGCACCTTCTTTATTCTTTTCATTATTGTAATCATTATTCTTAGTCTCATTATTTTTCTTTTTATCAAAAAACATTTTTTTACTCCTAATTAATAAGTTCTTGAATTTTCGACTTAACATATTTTAATGCTTTTGCGGTAAATATGGATAAATCTTCAAGATATGTATATATTATTGGAACTGCGACCAGAGTTTGAAGCGTTGCGAATAATAATCCGCCGATTATTACCATGCCCATGGGAGAATAAAATTCAGTTATCCACCCCCCAAGGGCAAGTACCAAGGGCATCAAACCCATTATTGTTGTAACCGTTGTCATCAATATTGGCTTAATACGCGTTTTACACGCTTTAATTATTGCTTCCTCCCGGTTTAGTCCGTTTTTACGCAAATCGTTTATATATGTTAATAATACTATCGCGTCATTAACAACTATCCCCGCTAAAGACACAAAACCGAACATGGTCATCATTCCAATTTTTGCACCGCTGATTAACATTGAGAATGCTACACCGGAAACGGATAATAATATTGTTGCCATTATTGATAAAGGTTGAATAAAAGAATTTAGTTGAAGTGTTATTATTATATAAATAAGTAAAATACCGCCGATAAAAGCTACTTTAAGGGAATTAAAGGACTCATCCATCATTTCGCTCTCCCCTCTGAATTTTACAGAATAACCGTATGGAAGCTTTTGTTTTAAAATTAATTTCTTTACATCTTGCATGACTTCAGTAGATGAACGTCCATAAGCCCCGCCTTTTACCGTTATTGAACGTTGAAGGTTTTCTCTTGCCACAACGGATAATCCGGGTTCAACTTTAATCTTAACCAGTCTTTTAAACGGAATAAACTCTCCTGTGCTCGGAACAAGAAAACTTAAGCTGTTAAAATTTAAAATACCTTTCCTAAAATTTCTGTTCAATTTAACTTTAACCTTGAGTTCCTCATTTCCGTAATAAAAATTCGTAGTTTCATATCCGTTGTATAATATAGATAAAGCTTTGGCTATATTTGCGATAGGGACACCGTAGAAATTAGCTGCTTTTCTATCTATATAAGCACGTATTTCAGGAATATTTGTTCCGTAATTATCCCGGACATTTACAACGTTATCAATATTTTCTTTGATTAAAGTTTTAAATCTCCCGGATATTCTTTTTAGTATCTTTAAGTCAGGTCCGCTGATAACAACATTAACCGGATCACCTTTCGGCAATCCTTCTTCAACGGGTTTTATTTTAAACCTTATACCAGGCAGTTTGGACATATATTTCCTCAAGCAGCCTTCAAATTTCTTCAAAGAAAATCCTTTCCTTTTTTCACGTTTTACCAATTCGACTATCACTGTTGCGATGGATTTACTCGATATCTTAATTGTTGAAGAAGTAGATGTACCTGTTGAACCGATAAAGCACACGTATTGTTTAATTATCTTTTTTCTTTTATATTTTGAAAAGAATTCTTTTTCTATTTTTTTAACAAAATTATCCGTTTCATATATTGAAGTAATTGGCGAAAGCTCAATATTTAACGCTAATTGCCCCATATCTCCATCAGGGATAAATTGCTTTTCTCTTGTCATGAAAACGAATAAACCTAGAATGAATATTCCCGTTATCACTATTATTGCCGTTCGACGTTTTCGTATGGAAAATTCTATTATCCGGTTGTACTTTTCGAATAAATATTTTTGAAATTTTATAAAAATACTTTTCTTTGGTTTTGTCTCCTTACTTTCATAATCATCTTTCATCATTTTATAAGCAGCAACGGGTATAATAAAATGATCAAAAAGTATTGAACCTGTAAGAGCAATGACTATCCCTAATGGTATATATGAAAAATATTCACCGATCTCACCTGTCATAAAAAATAGAGGCGCAAAGGCTGCCATGGTTGTCAATACGCTTGCGAAAATACTTGAACCAACTTCATTTACACCGTCAATAACTGCCTGTTTTTTACTTTTTCCCATTTTTCGATGCCGGAAAATATTTTCAAGAACAACTATTGCTCCGTCAACCACCATTCCGACAACAATTATTAATCCAAACTCTAAAATTGTATTTAAAGTATATCCTAATCCGGCAAGAGATTATATCACCATTGATTTGGGTGACTAT
>CALGPD010000316.1 GCA_937960625.1 uncultured Spirochaetia bacterium
GCATGTATATGACCTTCCCAGAAATCAACAGAAATATCATCTAATATCTTTTTTCCACCTAACTTTAAGCTAACGTTTTTTACTTGTAAACCTTTCATTTAGCACCTCTTTGTATCAATTAACATACACAAACCGCAATATTTATTCAAGGTTTTCAGAGATAAATTTATCATATTTTACTATTTAGTATAAGCAGTATATGTATTCAAAATTTATAAATATTTAATAAACAGCACAAAAAATTAATATTCACGAAATAAAAATTAAAAAATTCAATTGAAAATATACTATAATTAACCGTATACTTATTTCAATGCTGTTTATTTATAAGGTTAGATTATGTTAAATAGAATAAAAAAAATAACGCTGTTATTCATTTGTTTTCTACTAATATCCTGCACAAATCTTTTCAATCTATACTCTGAAGATAAAAACCCGGGAGTTAGTACAGACGGAGTATTCGTTGCCTGCGGCAAAAACGGAAATCTTTTTTATTCTGATAATGGTAATAATTGGTCAAATGATAAGGGGCAAACAGCAACATATAATCTAGAGGCAGGGTGCAATGCTTATGATAAATACATTGTTGTTGGAAACAACTCCCCAAACAATGTTTACTATCTCTCTAATGATGGTAAAAATTGGAATTACAGTATTTCGGCCGGCGCGGATAATAATATTTTCGGCATAGTTTATAAAAACGGAATGTATGTTTCCGCAGGATACTATAACGGAGATACAACAGGGCGCATTTTTTATTCGTATAACGGCATTGATTGGTCTTCAAATACAGCTCCTTCCGGCTGCAATATTGTATTTGACATAATCTATGGAAATGGAAAATTCGTTGCTGTTGGAGGAGGGCTAACTGGTCCTGCTAATGTTTTTGTTTCAAGCAACGGAAAAAGCTGGAGCATAAAAGACCTTGGTAATTCATTTTATTTAACTAAAGTTGTTTACGGCAACGGAATATTTGTCGCAATCCCGGAGGCGAATACAGGTGCGTCAAATTATTATGTTAAAATCTTTTATTCAACTGACGGGACAAACTGGAATGAAAAAATATTAACATCAGGGAGTAATTCAAGCGACGTACCGTGGGGTTTATTATATGGAAATGGAAAATTTATAGTAAATGTTAAAAATATTGGTAATTTCATTTCAACTAACGGAAAGAACTGGACACAATACCCGGAGCAAACTTTTTATAGAGGAATTTACGCGGAAAATAAATTCGTTGCAATTAATGACTCAAGCGGTGATATTATTCAATCAAATGACGGTATAAATTGGCAGACTGCTGCAACGGTTACATCATCAGGCCTTTATAGAATTATCTATACACTTTACAACATTGAAATGCCTTAACTCTTTTTGTCTATTTTTTTACGGTTTTTGCCGTCTCACAGCCGATAATAGCTGTAAGCGTAAAATTTATTAGAAATTACGCTTAAATAATTACACTACTATATTTTACACTAATTGATTTTTTAGTGTACTTAAAGTAAGATGTAATTATAAAATATTGAATAAGAGTTAAATTTGGCACGCTACATTAAACGTTACATAATAGCTTTATTACTCGTTTTTATAACCATAAGCTTACTCGTTTATATTATTCATACAAAAACAGGAGTTACGCTTGATAAAACATTTTTAAAAGAAGCTTTGGGAATAATAAAATACAATTTCAATTTTATTTTCTTTACTACAATTTTTCTTACAGTTTTTTATTTCTTTCAAACCCGTGAATTTGATTCAATGAAAGCATTAATTTTTAGTTTTTTAATTTTATCCGTTATAAATACCGCATTCATACTTGCATATTTATATAAGCCAAAAGTAAATGATGTGAATAAATACAAAGTAATAAATCCCGCTGTAAAATACCGTTATGATATTTTTAAGAAAAACGATATTTTATTAGGAAAAGATTTTCTAATAAAATATAAAAACTTTGATAAAAAAAATAAGAAATTCCATAATATAACAGCGGTCAACCTTCGGACAGGCGCAGGGTATAAGTCCGATACAGGGATTATAGGTAAAATAGATGATAAGTATTATTTGCAGCTAATAAATCCTTTTTCCATGGAAAGCAACGCAGGAATGAAATATTTTAATATCAGGGTTTTTGAAAAAACTAAAACCAATCCGTTTTTTAAAAAAGCTTTTATAGTATATCATACATTAAACTCAAAATATTTATTTTATAACCATCTTATACAAAGACAAAGCAGTAAAAAAAATATCTGGTATTACTTAAATACTTTCTTAATTGTAATGGGTTTAAACTCTGTGTTTATGATATTCGGTTTATTTTATACGCTTGAATCGCGGCGTATTGTAAATATTGCAATTTCCATTTCTATGATTCCTATTATTTATTTGGCAATCTATTTTATTTATAAAATACCTTTCTATAAGCTAAATTTCTTAAAAAAAGGATTTCTTATAAATATTAACTTTGGCATACTTATGTTTGCAATAGCATTGGTGTTATTTGTACTGGCTTTATTCCGGGTAAAATCAAATTCGCATAGAGGAGCATAAAGTGAAAAATTTATTCGTTAAATTTCTTTTTATCTTTATAGCTGTTCTAGCAGTATTTGTTTTAATTTCTTATTTTGCTGATGTAGGTCATTATTTCAATTCTTCATTTCTTTTTTCAGGCAAATTAACGTTCATTACGCGTTTATTAATATTCATTCCCTATGCTTTTTCCTTGTCATTATTTATAAGTATTTTATTTTTCATCTCAAAATCTGCATCTTCCGGAATTTTTGCATCTTTATTCGTTATTTTAATTTTAGCTTTCGCCCTGCTTGATTTTGTTTATGTAAAACATACAAGTATTAAATCGCCTCTGGCTTCTGTTGATAATATTTCAAAAAACAAAAGGGAAATTGAAAAGGTAAAAACAAAAGAATTAATAAAATCCAAAATAAACAGAACACTGGATACAATATATTTCACAGGAAGGTATGACATTGCGCTTGATATAATTAACAGCCCATTGAATGCAACAACGAGCGTAAATGAAAATTCAAAACCCGTTGATACTGAAAAAACCAGTTTGCGCAAAAATAGAACTCCTGAAAATATGATTTTATCGCAATTGAAAAATTTTACTCTTAAAAAAATTAAACTTGAGCGCTTGCTTTCGATAAAAGCAAATAAAAGAGACCCGGATTTTCAAAAAGGCTATCGATACCTTATAAACGGCAGATTTTCGAATGCATATTCACATTTTAGTAGTAATAGAAATAGTTATTCAAACTATTTTATGAATAAATCTCTTGCATTAATCAGAAGGCAGGGACAAAAGGATGTTGAAGAAAAGTTCCAAATCCTTAGAAGGATACGGCAGTTAAAACAGCTGGGTAAAAAAATCGAGATTAGTTTTAAAAATGACCCTAAAACGGTATATGATTATTATTATTCAATGCAGAACATCTATGGTGATATGGGCAGCACAAATGAAATTACTAAATATTCACGCTTAATTTCTTTAAACCAAATAACTGAAAACGAATTAGATATTTTAAAAGAGCTCAGCAGTTTCAATAACCTTGTCTACGTTACAAATATTCAAATATCAGCAGGAAATAAAACTAATAAACACTTATTAAAAAGAGCTTTAATAAGTATTAAAAAAGCATATTACCTTGAAAGTTCTGCTACAATATATTTTTTAAATACAACAGTTTATACAGAAGATAAAAACACATATGAAATAGGGGTTATACGTTTATATAGAAATAAAGGCATATTTAAAAACTTTACCGGCGGAAATGGAAAGGTAATACATGATGGAATAATCTCAATTTCACATAACCCTATGGATATTATTAAGTTCAAAGGTATTTATCCGCATGGTAAATACTTATCAGTTTTCACGTTGTTTAGAGCAAATAAAAACTCGTTGGTATCAAAACTATTTGTTTTCACGTTAAAAGACAGAATAAATTATTATGCGGGATTAATATTAAGTTTTATTTTCGTTTTTATTATCGCAAACTTTACACGTCAAGGCATTGCGGTTAAAATAAATAAAGTATTATGGACACTACCAATCCTTGTTATTATTATTTTTTCTTACTTTATAACTCATTTTTCATTTTATATTAGTAATGAATTTATTAAATTGATAATGTAAGATAAAAATATTTTTCTGTTGTCTAATATTACATTAATATTTTTCTAACAAAAAGTTGTAAAACACCCGATTAAAATAATATAAATTTTTGTTATAAACTATAAACTTAAATGGTATTTAATTGAAAAAAAGTATAAAAAAACTATATAAATATATAAGAACGAACTTTTTCTCAATATTAATAAGTATATTAAATATTGGGGTATTTATCGGGCTTATTGAACTGCTCAAACATTTTAAAATTCCTATTGTAATAATTTATCCTGCTGCCGGATTTATATTAATTATTACTAACTTTATTATTCTTCACTACAGCCAAAAAGATTTATATAAAGTAAGCAACACTATTGAAAAAATTGTGGACGGCTCTCTTTCATTGAAAAAACAGATTAAAGTTACATCTCCCGGAGTTGTGGGTGAAGTTGTACGTATGTTAAATAATTTAATTCAAAAGATTCACGATATTATTGTTTCAATTATTGAAAATACCAATCAAGTTTCAAGCTCAGGCGATTTATTGGCTGAAAGCGTAGCAAATGCAACGGATAAAATAGCTAATACTATCAAGTCAATAAAAAAAGTTGAAGACAAAATTAAAGGCCAATCTGAAATCGTCTTTGATACAGAAGAAACCATGAAAGAACTTTTACAAAAACTTGATGAAATCCACGGTTCAATTGAAACTCAATCATCGAGTATTTTTGAATCTTCGGAAAGCATTAAAGGACTTGTTTCTTCAATAAACGATATATCTGAGGCTTCTAAGCGCGCAGAGAACAGCGCAAATAATCTTAAAGACGTTGCATCCGAAGGAAGTAATTCGGTTGACAACGCAATAATCGCAATTGAAGAAATTGAAGAAGCATCAAGGCAAATAACTGAAGTAATTAAAATAATTAGAGGGATTTCAGAACAAACCAATTTACTCGCGATGAATGCCGCAATTGAGGCGGCTCATGCAGGAAGTCATGGTATGGGGTTCGCAGTTGTAGCTGAAGAAGTACGCAAACTTGCAGAAAATTCAAAAAACCGGACCAGAGAAATAAACGATGCAATAAAAAGTATAATGGATAAAATTAAAAACGGAGTTGTACTTTCAAAGCAAGCCGGGCAATCATTACTCCGCATCACGAATGACGTTGCAAATACAGTTCATATGATAGATAAAATAACAACAGAAACGAATGAACAAAAAGAGCGTGCTCAAAAAGTTTTACAAGCATTATCATCAATTGAGCAAATTACAACCGATATCCGCTCGTTTATGGAAGAACAAAAAAATACTGCTCATAAGGTTTCAAATGTTATGCATGATTTAAACGATGCCACGGAAACAATAAAAATTGATATAACCGAACAGGGACAAAATTCAGAGTCTGTTGTTCAATCCGTACTTGCCATCAATGATATCGCGAATGAAAACACTATTACAGTAATCGGACTTGAAAATACAGCACGCGAATTTAATATCGATTAATACAATTCTTAACTGCCGACTTTTTCCGTTATATTATTTACAACGCTTAAAAACTTTTTACCCACTTCACTTTTACCGTATTTGAATAAATATGAAAATCCCTGGTCTGTAGAATCAACGACTTTCTCATCAATTGGAATAGCCCCGAGAAAATCTACTTTTAAATCTTTTGCAGATTTTTCGCCGCCGCCTGTTTTAAACAGGTCAATATTTTCACCGCAATGAGGGCATTTATATCCGCTCATGTTTTCAACAACGCCTATAACAGGGAGATTTAAAAGACCGGCAAATCTTATAGCTTTACGTGAATCAAGTAAAGCAACGTCCTGGGGAGTAGTAACAACGACTAAACCGTCTGCATCGGGAATTGACTGGCCGATTGTTAATGCCTCGTCACCGGTTCCGGGAGGTAAATCAATAATCAGATAATCAAGCTCACCCCAATCTACCTCACTTAAAAACTGACGTATTACACCACCTTTAGCAGGGCCGCGCCAAACAATAGGTTCATCAGGATCTTTCATAAAGGATGAAATAGATATAATTTTTAAACCATGTTTTTCTATAGGATTAATTCTATTATCTATATATTGTCTGGGACCGCTTAAATCTTCTATACCAAGCATTTTTCCTAATGAAGGCCCGTTTATATCCGCGTCTAAAAGCCCAACTGCGTATCCGTTCATTGCCAGCCCCCAAGCAAGGTTAACGGCTATTGTGCTTTTACCTACCCCGCCTTTTCCTGATCCGACAATTATTTTATACTTAATGTTTGCCATTTGTTGTTCGATTAAAACACTTACTTCTTCATAACTCATTTGCTGATTTGACATTTATTAAACTCCAATTATTAATTATAAAAAATATAATAATTATAAAAATAAAACAAAAAAAATCTTTCTATAAAAAGTTAAATATGATAATAATTTTAATGTTTTTTTTAATTTCATACGTTGTTATGGCGAAAAGTATAGTATGAAAAAAATTTTTCCAATGTTTTTTATATTTATTAATATTTCAATTTTCCCTCAAGTAAACCCCGGGCAAACTCCTCCCCAACCAAAATTTTTCAACTATGCTCTAGGAATGAAAAAAGCAGATGCTATATCCATTTCACCCGCACACAAAAACATACCCGAAAACACTCTTGGATTAAGCGCAATTGTATTTTATAAAAATAAATTAAAATGGGCTTTATGGTTTTATAAGAAAAGGCTTCAAGGTATTTTAGTTAGAGGTAAGATTACAAAAAAATTCGGAACAAAAATACTAAAAGTGTTTGAAAAACAATATGGTAAACCGGGTTATACATATGAATACGGATTTCCGCATTATTATTGGTATTTTTACCGCAGTAGAATTCTATACACAATTGAAATAAAGTATTTTTTAATAGATGTTCACTACAGTATTAGTGACACCGGCATCGGTGTAAAAAAATAGCAAACCGGAATTATTGTTTATTATACAATTCATCAATATTTGCAACTATAAAAGTAATATCATCGTTAATATCACGCCAACCTTTAAATGAAAAAATGTCCATAATAATATTGCGGGAATGCTGGGTTAAATCATGATGCCAGCTTTGCTTGATAACGTTTTTTAAATTCTCATGGCCGAAAATCTCGTCGGAATCAGAAAACTCTTCAAATAAACCGTCAGTAAAAAGAAACAAACGGTCGTCTTTTACAATGTTGATTTCCTTTAGCTCATACTCAGATTTTTCAAAAATTCCTAAAAATCTTCCCCGGCAGCTTAATGTAAAAATTTCCTCCCCTCTCATTAAAAACTGCCCCGGATGGCCGGCAGAAGAATATTGCATTATTCCTTCATTTAAATCTATATCAGCAATAAAACAAGTAAAATATATTCTCATATTGGGATATAATGCGCAAAAATTATTGTTAACTATGTCCAGCACACGGTTAGGAGGTAAATCAAAAATTTTGACTTTTTCATACTCACTTTTAATAAGCATGGTAGTTAACGCACCCTGAACACCATGCCCTGTTGCATCGGTAACGAGAATACGGATTTTCTTACCCGGCATTACTGTTGAAATGTCGTAAAAATCACCTCCAACCTCCCCCATTGGCTGGTAATGAATAAAAAAGTTAATTTCAGTAACATCTTCAGGATCTTTTTCAGGAATAATTGATTTCTGTATTTTGCGGGCTAGTAATAAATCATCCTGCAAAGATTTTCGGATATAAAATTTCTCGGTAACATCCGCAAACATAACAATGACATAATCAACTATATCGTCCTCTCTAAATATTGGTGTTATCTGAAAATCCAAAACCATATCAATATTTGTTTCTTTATATAAAATATGTAGTTCACCGGAAAATGGAGTTCCTTTTGCCGAACGTTCTAATAAATAAGGCAATCGGTTAGAAATAAGCACTTTTTGGTTAAAAGCATTTTGGCCAACGAAATCAATATTCTCATCACCAAGAATTTGGGCAACAGCTTTATTTGCATTGAAAATCTTTCCCGTTGTATCAAAAGCAAAAATGGCAATTGGTGTATTATTTAAAAGAGTATAAGAAAAATCTCTCTCAGCTTCTAATTTATCTATTCTTTTCTCAAGCACCGTGTTTGAACTTGAAGAAAAAACCTTAAATAAAGCAATAACAGTATTAATTTTACCGTTACAAAATGGTATTAAAGTAATATCAGCGTTTAACTCTTTATCTATTACTTCATAATAAAATGAAATGTTTTTTAACTTAACAGTTTCTCCGTTAATACACCTCATAAAACCTTCAGCAATACCCGAAACTTTAATTCCGTCAAGAGAAAGTAAATTTACACCGATGGTTTTACCGTTATAATCTTTTGTCAAATCCTGCATTGCCTGATTTTGAAATATGCATGTACCGTTTTCCCGTAAAATATATACAGGATTCGGATTATTAATAATTAATTCATTAATTATTGATCTATTCTCAAGTTCAGGATGAAGAAATGAATCAGATTTAGGATCAAATGAATTACTCAAAATAAATTCAAGCCGCCTGTGAAATTAATTATAAAACCAGAATATCATAAAAAATCTTTTTCAGCAAGCTAATTTTCACCAGAAATAAAATTAATTATATTCCCACTTATTGAATAAAAAATATTCTATAGGAATAAATTGACAATTCTTAAGATTAAATATATTCTTATCTACATGATTATATCCATTTCTCCACCATATTATTTTCCAAATGCAGAAATTTTACATAGGATTATTTTATCCGATGTGCATGTAATATTGGATACAACACCCTTTGCAGATAACAGTTTAATAAATAAAACTAAAATAATTACACACAGCGGGATTTCATGGCTAACCGTACCCGTATTATCGAAAACAATATCTGATAATGAACCTGTGAAAAACCTTCAAATTTTCACAGGCAAACCGTGGGAAAATGAGCACATAAATATTATTAAAACTGCATATAAAAAAAGCGCTAATTTTAAAAAATATTTTCCGTTTATAAAAAAAATTCTTTCAAAAAAATGGAAAAGCATGGCTGATTTAAACCTTGAAATCTATGGTTTTCTGTTTCAAGAACTCGGTATTGATACCAAATTAATTCTGGCTTCGGATGAAAATATATCAGGGAAATACCAAAATCAAATAATTAAAATCTTAGATAAAACTATTGCCAATGTTTACTACACCACTCCTCATGATAGAATATATTTTAGTGAAGAAAAATATGTTGAAATTTTAGATGAAATGAAAGTTCAAATAGAATACCAGCAATATAGAACTAATACTTATACTCAAGTTCAAAAAGGTTTCATACCTCAAACAGGGACAATCGATTTATTAATGAATTTGGGTGATAAGACTAAATCAATTATTATGAAAAATAATAAATCAAAAATAAAAGTATTTTAGTTATAAATGAAAATACATAGCAAAACTGAAAGTAATATCTGATGT
>CALGPD010000317.1 GCA_937960625.1 uncultured Spirochaetia bacterium
ACATCCCGGACAGATTAAAGCCTTTATTTGCGATGTTGAATATTTCAGAATAATATAATTTTAAGATGGCTATTAATATTTTATTACTTTTGAAAAAAATGATTGATTTATAAATATAAATTTTTCATTTTTATTACATACCGTTGTTAGAGGAATGATATGGAACAATCTCAGGTTGATTCAATTTATAAAAATAAAATTTTGCCTAGAAAAATATTTGGTATGATAAATGCCTTAATTTCATTGTTTATATTGTTTTTTTTCATTGGCATTATTTTTACAAGATGTGGCGCGGGAAAGTTTGAGCAAAAAGTTAATGTTACTGTATTGCCTTTGCCTCTCAATGAAATGGAAGCTATTAAGGATAAAACTAAACGAGAGCAATACAGGAAAGCCTTTTTTGAGAAATATGCAAAAAAAGTTACTATTAAAAATTCTAAAGATATGTACAGATTAAGACTTAGAGTTGCAAGGCTGCCTTTAAACAGGCCAAGATATGTTGAGATCGCTTTTGAAGTTTATAATAATGAAAGCGAGTATCTATTCACATTTTATGCGGACAACTTTTGGCATCAAAGCGGATACGATGACGGATATTGGCATCAATGGAATTATATAGAAACAGTTGATGTGAAATTTCCTTACAACGGGGAATATTACTTTGTGGCTGCAATTGGAAAAAATCGTAATTTTAGAGCCATGTATCAGGCAGTGCGGCAGTCTTCCGGCGGGCAAATATCCGTTTCACTTTATAAAGGAATCAAGCCCATTTCTATCGGTGCTTTTATTTTTGCTTTTTTTGTATTTTTAATTTTCACCATTATACTTTTTGCAATTGCAAGCGGCGCTAAAAGTAAAGCCGGATTAATATACCCTAAAACTAATATCGACTTTGAGAAAAATCATTATATTGCAAAATTTCCGCCAACAATTTCTAAAAAACCGTTTTATGTTTCTGGATATCAGAAATGTAAAAATAAACGTAATGTTGTGGAATATATATTAACTCAAGACAGCGTAAATTATTTCCTCGAAATTGAACAGGAAATCGAGTTTGATGAAGGTTCAAAGAAAACATTTTACTATAGTTATTTTTATAAAATGCTGCCTGAATCTGATTTTCAAAATGTTCCTGAACAATCGACAATACTTTTTGATGATAAAAATTTTAAAGATATAAGTAAGTTTACTACTCCTCAAAAATATCAGATTGTGTATAGCAACGGATTAAGTGAAGAGATAAAAAAGACTGTTAAAGATTATGGTGTACAAAACGAAGATTATTACATTAGTTTTGAATGGATGGATTCAAAAGATAATTTTGATGCAAGCTATGGCGCTGCTGTAAAAGGTTTTAAAATATGGGAGGTAAAAAAAGATGAAGGGGATAATTAAAAACGTTATTATACTCGTTGTATTATTAGGTTCTGCATATTTATTTTTTGGTTTTGTAACTTCATCTTCGGATATGATTGGCGCCCGGCCAAGGCCCGGCGGGGGATATTATTTTATGTATAGTGGAAGAAGGGTTTGGATTAACCGTTCTTTTCGTCATGGAAGTATGACCGGAAGATACCGCGGCGGCGGCCCGCATGCAGGAAAGTAGGGTTTAATATTATGGGATTTTTTAAAAAGCTTTTTACAGGAAAAGAGAATAAGAAACCGGTTGTTAAAAGAACGTTATTGAATTTAAGAATCGGAGATTTTTTAACATATTACGGTGAAGATTACGAGGTTTTTGCGGTTGTTGACTGGATGGAGCAGGGATTATCCTATAAGGAATATAAACTTAAGAAAAACTTAAATGAGTCTTATTGGATGACTGCGGAGATAGATGACGGAGAATTACTTGTCTTGTTTTATACTATAGTTAATGATTTTAAAACGGATATTCCGCCTGCAAGAAAAATTAAGTTTGATAACGAAGAATACGAACTGGAAGAAACAGGGCAGGCTGTAGGAAAATTAAAAAGTAATATAGCATCTCAGGATATGAAATGTAAGTATTGGTATTATGAGTGTACCAGCAACGAAGAGAAAGTATTTTCAATAGAAGATTATAGCGGGGACTTTGAAGCCAGTTATGGTATTAAAGTGCTTGAATCAGAAATAGACATATTACCCGGAGGTTAATACATATGGTATCGGTTATAGAAACAACGATGAAAAAGATGCTTGAAGCGGGCATATATTTCGCTTTTGGTGTAGTGATGTTATTGTTAGGGCGTTTGGTTTGGAATCTTATTACAAAGTATAATTCAAATCATGAGATTGGAGAAGTTGATAATGAATCCGCAGGTATTGCAGAATTCGGCTTCTTAATATCTATTGCATTAATTATTTTAGCAACCATTATGGGAGCAAGAGGCGCGAAAGTTCCGATTTACTTGGACCTTTTGGTATCATTAATTTGGACAGTTTTCGGATTAATTGCTTTGGCTATCGGTAAATTTATTCTCGATTTAGCTACTCCGTTCAAACTTGATGCAGAAATTTCCAGAGATAAAAACCCTTCTGCAGGCTGGCTTCAGGCAGGGTTTTACATTGCAATCGGAATTATCATTTTTGGTGTAATTTAATAAAATATTTAATTAATATACCGTAATATGCAGACCAACTTTAATAAAGACACCGTAATACTATTATTATCAACTTTACTAATTGCTTTTTGCGGTTTATTATATGAATTATTAATCGGTTCTTCTGCAAGCTATCTTCTCGGCAGCTCGGTTAAACAGTTTTCATTTACCATCGGAGCTTTTATGACAGCTTTCGGTGTGGGTTCTTATATATCAAAATATTTTAAAACCAGGATAGTCCGCACTTTTTTTATTGTAGAATTAATAATAGGATTTTTAGGAAGCATTTCAACCATAACTCTTTTTTATTTTTATTCCGTATCCGAATTATTTCACTATATAATGTATTTCTTCATTATATCAATCGGAGCTTTAGTCGGCCTTGAAATACCGCTAATCGGAAGAATAATAGATGATATAAAAAGAGATATCCGGTTAACTTTAGCCAATCTTCTTAGTTTCGACTATATCGGCGCAATGATAGGGAGTATTCTTCTTCCCTTGGTTTTACTGCCTCAACTCGGTTTAATTAAATCAGCAATAGTTGTGGGTTTGGGTAACCTTTTCGTCGCTTTTCTCGTTGGTTTAAGATTTAGAAAAAAGCTTTCAAAGTTTTTATTATTTCTTCCTTTAGTGCTTATTGGCTTTGATATAGTTCTTATTATTAACGCAAGAAAAATTCAGGCATATATAGAACAAAAATTTTACGATGACAGGATTATTTATCAGCAAAGAAGCCGTTTTCAAAAAATCATTTTAACAAAAGACCAGAATGATGTAAGATTGTTTTTAGACGGTAATATACAGTTTTCATCAAGAGACGAACACCGTTACCATGAAGCTCTTGTGCACGTGCCTATATTATGCCGTAAAGGCTTTAAACCCGTTAACGTATTAATATTAGGCGGAGGGGACGGCCTTGCCGCCAGAGAATTATTAAAACATAAAATAGTAAAATCAATAACAATTTGTGACCTTGACCCTGCAATAACTGATTTAGGTAAAAAAAATCCATATTTGCTAAAAATGAATAAACACGCTTTAAGTAATGAAAAGGTTAATATTATTAACCTCGATGCTTTTATGTATTTGAAGGATAACGTTGATATATTAAAAAGCCCAAAGGTTAAAAAGAAATTCAAACAATGGGATTTGATAATTGTAGATTTACCTGACCCGAATAATGAAGCTCTTGCCAAGCTTTATTCCGTTAAATTCTATAAACTTGTTAAGGCTTGTCTTTCCCCTGACGGTGTTGCTGTTACTCAGTCCACTTCACCTTTTCATGCGCGCAAAGTTTACTGGTGTATTTATAATACAATAAAATACTCGGGTTTTAAAAACGTGTTAACGTATAAAGCGAACGTTCCCGCGTTTGGTGTTTGGGGATTTATAGCATTTTCAAAAGCAGATTTAAATATACCGAATCAAAGTTTTCCGGATATTAAACTTAAATATTTAAATAATGAAATCCTTCCTTCTTTATTTGCTTTCCCTTCGGATATCTTGAAAGTTAAAACCGGAGTAAACAAGGTTTTCCGCCCAATTATTCTGGATTACTATGAAAACAGCTGGCACAAATACTAGAATTAAAGTTTTTTTTAAATTTCCGTTTTACTTTCTATACTTTTAATTTTTTGTACTTGAATTTATACCGGCAATATATTATAATTAATATATATGGATTTATTAATTATTTATTGGAGGATTAATGGTACTTACAACCAACTTAGAACATATAAAAACAGAGCAGGATTTAAAAGATTTAATTAATAATAAAGAAAACGTAATGGTTTGTTGTGGTAGGATGGGGCCAATGTGCATACCTGTATATCAGGCCATGGACCATCTACAAGAAGAATATAAACACGTTGTTTTCAGGGATATGGCATTCGATAGTCCTGAAGCAGCGTATATAAGAAAC
>CALGPD010000318.1 GCA_937960625.1 uncultured Spirochaetia bacterium
ACTTCAAGGTCAGTGGATGTTAAAGAATTGCTTGTTATAACGTTAAAAAAGAACGGTGATATTTTCATTGGAGATAAAAAAACTTCTAAGCAAACTATCAAGGAAAACCTTAAAAAATATGTAAAAGAAACGGGTAAAAAACGTATAATTTTACGTGGAGATGAATACGTTCCTTATGGAAAATTAATGGAGTTAATGGATATTGCCAAACTTTCAGGAATTGAAAAAGTCAGTTTATCAACAAAATATAAAGAAAGAAAATAGCAATTTTTTTCGTAATTAATACTTGATTTATTTTTTTTATTAATCGATATCCGATAATTTAAGTGTTATAATAGTAAAAAGATGCATTATATAATAGAATTATACCATTACACAATTCACAGAAAAAGTTTTAAACTTTTTTTAACCATATTCTTCTCTGTTTTTATAATAGTGACGTGGATGGGTAAATTTATCATAACGGAATTTGATAAATTAAAAGACGGATTTTTAGAAAATCTAAGTGTATCAATCAACAAAAAAATTCAAGTCGGAAATATTTCCGGTGATTATTTATACAACCTAAACAT
Source organism: uncultured Spirochaetia bacterium (assembly GCA_937960625.1). GTDB lineage: Bacteria > Spirochaetota > CALGPD01 > CALGPD01 > CALGPD01 > CALGPD01. The sequence continues at coordinate 573 of CALGPD010000318.1, forward strand.
TAAAGACATTTCAATGATGAATCGTAAAGATAACACGGTTTATGTAAATATTCCTAGTGTTGATATTGAATATAATATATTACGCATTATTTTAGATTCAAGTAACGGATTAAATTATATAAAAAGCGTAAAAATATCCAATTTTGATATTTTTCTGAGAGACGGCCTTTTTGAACTGCCAAATCAGGGCTCCGTTCAGGTAAAAGAAAAAAAACAAAGCAGAAACCTTCTTACCTCATTTGAAAAAATCAGAAATCTTAAAGTGAAGCTTGTAAACGGCAGGGTGAGCCGTACACTCTGGGGAGGCAGACGCCTTGTAATTGAAAAAATAAACGGTACTTTTGAAAAAAAGAACTCAAATAATCTAATTAGATTATCCGGAAAATTAATTTTCCATGATAAAACAAATGTTTTAAAAGCGAATTTTTCAGTTTATGCTTATAAAACAGATGGAGACAATTTTACAGCCGGAGTAATTCATTTAAGAAATGTCAGATATGGAGTTTTTTATCTTAAAGAGGCAATAATAGGCTTATCATTCAATAAAAATAAAATAAAATTTACAACTCTAAATCGTCCGGCTTCAAATATTTTAGTGGAAAAAGTTTATCACGGTGTATTTGAACCGGGTAAAAAATATGATACTATGCCTTCTTTTTCCGGAGAGTATAATTTTAAAACTAATACTTTCAAGGCTAATGCAAAACTTCATTCAGCGCCTTATACGGTTAATAAAGTTTATAATTACTTTGTCAGGCCTAAAATAGGCGGATTATTCAAATACGGTTTCTACCCCTATGGTTCCGCTCAGATTAATGCTGATTTTAAAGCCGGTAAAATTAATTATCAGGCTTCGATTTCATTGCCAAACGTATTTATGTTAAAAGACAGGCTTCATACTCATATCAGCGGAAATACCAAAACCTTAAATATCAATTCCATAAGATATCAAAACCCAAACGGATTAATCACTGGTAACGGAGTATATAGGTTTGGAGATATTATTCCTGAATTAAAATTATTTTGTGAAGATTATTACCTCCCAATCGGAAGCGGACTTCAATTTTCAACATCAATAATGACAAAAAAAACCGGAAAAAAAAGTTTTGACCTTGTTTTAGAAGACATTGACACAACAGATTATCATAAAGAAAAACTCGTTTTTTCTTTTGCTTTTACTGAAAACGCAATTTTAGTCACATCAGATACACTGATTAACGAAAAATTAAAATTAAATGTAACCATACCTACTGCCGGCGGATTAGTAACAGTTAAACTTGACTTTTTAAGCATACATCTCGATGATGTTCAAAAAGCCGTAAATCCTAAATACCTTGCAATTGAAGTAAAAGACACAGAAGATAAAGACCGATATATTATTAAGGGAAATATTACGGCAAAACTCGGGGGAGTAAAAAAATACGTTGTTGATGCCGACATAAACGTTTTGAATGAAGAAAACCATGATAAATATTTAGTAAAAACTAAAATAAATTTTCAAAATAAAATAATTAATTTTAAAAAGATTCTAGGATTAAACGGCGATTTATCATTAAAGGGTAAAATAAAGTTTGACGGCAGATATATTTTTCCTGAGTTCAAAGGCAATTTTAAATTCTGGCAAATTGACCTTGCAATGCGGATAATAACAGGGCCAGCTTTAAAAATTCAGGGCTTATTAAATCATCAACTTAGTTTCCGTGGAGAAATAAAAAATAATAAAATTAAATTCTTCTGCGACCTCGATGATTTTGTATTCTTAATAGCGAGAAAACCAATAAAATTATCAGAAAGCATGGTTTTTATTTATGACTTAACAAAAAGCAGGCTTACGGCATTCGGAAATATCTTATGGCATAATATTGATATATTTGAGGGTAAAAAAACCGGGATCTGGTTAAGATTTTCATTAATTAACAACGTATTAACCGCTCATGAAGTCGTTATGATGAGTGATTTTTCATCCAAAGAAAACTTAAATCTTGAAGCCGGAACGCCCGGATACGGAAAAGTTATGATCGACCCGGTATACAGCCGTGTAATTGTTCAGACAAGCGACGTGAATAACAGTTTTAAAATATTTTTTGCAATAGGTTTAAGTTCCAACATAATTCAAACAAGGGTAAGTTTTTTAAAACCATTTGATTTTACAACAGTTGATCCTGATTTTTATCAAAAATTTCTGCCCGGTATCAAAAGAGGAAAGGTATATGATGGTGTTATTACAGCATTAGGCCCTGACTATGATGTTAATTTAAAAGGCAGTTTTAAAGTCCGGGGAGGTTTATGGGAATCAACCCCGTTCAACGGACAGATTAATTTCAATTTAGATAACGACGTGTTAGTTTTAAATAAAATTCATATTTTTAATGAAAAACTTGATATCAAATTAAAAAAGTTAATTCTTGTAATGGATGATACATGGCAGTTTGATTTTAACGGCACCTTTAAACTCAACTTTTTTGATAATAATTTCCGTGGTAAAATTGATTTTAAAAGTGAAAACGTTAACAATAATAACAAAGTGTTTCTAAATCTTACTAACTTAATAGTAAACGAGAATAAAATAAATGATATAAAACTGGAACTCAAAGCTGATAACATGCGTTTTCACGATATATATAGAGATAATTGGTTAATAAAAGTCTATTCGCTGCAAAATCATGATTTTATCGGTAAAATTTTCAGAAAAAAAGATTACTATAGAATTGATATGGCTTACTTTATTGACAAACAACACTTAACCACTCTTGAAGGAACGATAAAAGGAAAAGAATTAAATCTTCAATTTCATTCAAATAAAGTTAAGCTTAATTTTCTAAATTATTTAAACACCGGTTTAGTAAATGTTGAAGGAAGGATGCGCTATAATATTAATATCAAAGGGTCATATTATGACCCTGATTTATATGGTTACATTAAAATAGTTGACGGCAGTTTCTTTATACCCGGTTTTGTAAATGCTTTTAGGGATTTAAATGCATATTTAAACTTTTATAAAAGAAGAATTGACATAAATTATCTTGAAGTTGAAAACGGAAATGAAAAAATCTCAGGAAAAGGATTTTTATTATTTAATGACTGGTCTAAACCGGGTTCAGCAGTAAGATTAAGAACTGTTAAAGATAATGGATTAAGTGTTGATTTAGCTATAGATATGTTCCGTATCCGTGGAAATATAAAATTAGATTTAACCCTTCAAGGAGAAAACGGTAAAAATTCATTAAACGGAAAACTTATTCTAGATGAAAATATAATAATAATAACGCCTTTTACTTTTGATGTTAGCCGGAAAAAAGGCAGATTAAAATCTTCAGGGCAAAAAACATTTTTAGACAATTTCGGATTAAATATCGACTTGATTATTGGTCAAGGAGTTGACCTAAGGTTAAATCCTGGAATACTCGAAATGAGGCTTGTTCAAGGCGGAAAACTAAATGTGAAAAAATCACCGGGAAAAAATAGTGATTTAATAATCACAGGAGTTATGGAATCCAGAAAAGGCCTTTTGAAAGCATATAATTCTAATTTTAATATTACATATTCAAAAATTGAATTTAAAAACGAATTCATTTCGTTTAAAGAAACGGGGAAAAGTAAAAGAGAAAACAGAATTTATATGACATTAAACACAAGAACTATAGTCAAAGATGAAGAAAACCAAAGAATTGATATTTTCCTTGATTTTAACGGTGAAATTAATTCGTCTATTTTAAGAAATTTCAACAAATACCTAGTTATGAGAATACCTTCCGGGCGCTCGAAACAGGAAATTTACGCGATGCTTGGCGCAAACGGAGAAGGTTTATCATTGTTATTGTCGCCTTTCTTAAATGTATTTAGAGATGCCCTTGGATTTATTGACACAATAGAGGGAATAACCAAAGCATTCGCAAATATTTCCGGGAAAAGCTCCTCGGGAGAATTTAGTG
>CALGPD010000319.1 GCA_937960625.1 uncultured Spirochaetia bacterium
GGACATTACACAGGAAAAATAAGCTCTCATTATATAAATATTCGTTAACAAGGATAATAAATGAATTTATTACGAAGTAAAACTATAATATTTCTATGCTTTATTTTATTAACACTGTCTTGCAGTAAAGAACAAAACCATAATAGTGAAAACAATATTTCTAAAAAGCATAATGAAAATAAAACTGTAAGTACAAAAAATACTGCTGACTATAGTAAAAAAATTATCGGGAACTGGCAATACGAAACCACAATAACCACTATTAGCGGAAAAGCTTATAAAACAAAAGTTTTTCCGTTGTGGGAAATGACTTTTAAGAAAAACGGAGAATATATTCAAAAGATTTTGCTCGCCAACAGCAAAACAGTAAATGTTTCAAAACCCGGATTAAAATGGCATATAAAAGGTAACACGTTGTTTAGAAGTAAAAACCTCAAGGTTCAAATTTACAAACTTGATGATAAACAATTAATTTTATCCCCGATATCGAGTTCACGGATAATATTTACTAAGAATGAATAGATAGAATTTTAAAATATTTTCAATTATATTGAATTATAATATTTAGTCTCCGGTTTATAAAATAAGCCGGAGTTAATTTTATTTGCTAAAGCTATTATAAAATTTTCCGCTTTTAACATACTTAAAATCAAATTCTGCATGTAAATCTAATTTGTTCCCCGATAATAATAAAAACAGTTATAAAAGGAACGTTATTGAAACGCCTGGCAATTATTATAATATTTTTTTCAATTATCCGCCCTATGTTTTCAAACGGGATTTCAAAGCACATTACATCTGCATTAAGAGCAGAAAGTAGAAACGATTTTTCAGGGGCAATTAAGCACTATAAAAAAATTTTAAAATCATCGCTTAAAAAAACAGCAAAAATAGAAGTTCTAAACAATATCGGAGTATTATATTTTAGGTTGAAAAAGTATAAAAAAGCGGGGAGCTTATTTAAAAAATGCCTTAGGTATGACAAAAAAGATTCCAAATTGTGGAATAATCTTGGTTTGTGTTATTATAAAACCGGAAAAAAACAAATGGCTAAAACAGCTTACCAAAAAGCCATTTCGATAGATGATAAATTCTTTGACGCATACATGAATTTAACCAACCTTTTTTGCGATATGAATAAATTCAAGCAAGCGCTAAAAACAGGGAAAAAATTATTAAAAATCAACCCGCTTAACCCTGAAGTACTATATGGGATAGGCAAAATATATTTAAAGTTAAAAAACAATAAAAAGGCAATCTTCTATTTTGAAGCAAGCCTGAGTATAAAACTCGACTATGAACCGGCATTACTGGAACTGGTTTCAATGTATTTTGACATGGGAAAACATAATGATT
>CALGPD010000320.1 GCA_937960625.1 uncultured Spirochaetia bacterium
ATTCTGCGCAACCGATTACAAAGTATTGGCCTGGTATTAACGGAAGAGATATTATTATTGAATATATCCATAAGGGTAATACTAATTTTATCTATGGCATGGACTTTAACCTTGATACAGGTAATAGATGTAAAGGTGTTTGGTAAATAATTAGAAAGCAAACTGTACGCTGACTGTAGGAACTATGAACAAGTTATAATTGGATGTATCATCAGAATCCTGCGGATATGCAAGGAACTTTGCCATAAGTAACTTTATTTTTAAAGTGATTCCCATATTATTTTTTATCCAATATGTAAATCCGCCTCCGGCAAATGCTGAAATTGCAATTGAATTTGCTTGTTTTTCTCTGTCTGATTGTTTAGGAAAGAATAATCCAACACCTAAATTCGCAAAAGGTATAAAATCATTGCCTTCTCTTCTTTTAATGAATTCGTATTGTCCAAAAAAGAGTAAGAGAACACCATTGGTTTGCATTTCACCATCAACACCGTTTATTTTTATTAATGAATGAACATAACTGATATGGCAACCAAATTTTATATGTTTTTCTTTACTCGCTGTTGTTAAAAATTCAATGCCAAAAATATAACCCATTTTATTAATTTCTGCGTCACCATAATCGTTTAAATATACATTAAATGAAATGCCGCCTAATGCTTGAATAAAATAGTCTTCCTGATATAATCCTGTACCGTATTTTTTTTCCTGTTCTTTTCTTCTTCTTTCTCTTTCTTTTCTTGCAGCTTCTCTTCTCTGCATTTCTTTTTGATAGTTAGTTCTATCGTATATTTTTTCTTTCTTTTTAAGCGCATCTTCCTTCTTTTTTAATGCGGCTTCTCTTTTTTTTAATTCAGCCTCTCTTTTTTTAAGCTCTTTCACTTCACTGTTTACTGTATTTTCCTGTGCTGAATAAAGTCTGGAAAATGATATAATGCATAGTATTATTGCGATTGATTTCTTCATGTTTATTATCCTGAATATTATTTTAAAAGAAAATCTAATAATTTTTTCTATTTTTGGCTATCCTTTTATTATCATATTTAAATACCGGTAAAGTAATCTTATTCCAAAAATAAATAAAAAATTGAATTTTTTTAAAGTTTTATTTTTTGTATAGTAAATATTAGGCAAGGAGAACCAAAATTGACCTATTGAAAGATATAATGGATATTTAAAAACAATTTTTTGAAAACATAGTACCGCAGCAATATTTGTTTCAATTTGAGAATTTCATGAAATACTATAGAAATATTGACCCTGGTATGTTTTTAAAACAGTTTAAGAATACAATTGATAATTTTACCATGCAATATAAAGACCTAAAAATAGAAGACTTTTATAAAAAATTGAAAATGAACAGTGATAAACTCGTTGAATTATTTAAACAGAGCTTTGAAAACCCTGCTAAGTTTTTCGAGAGTTTTCTTGAAAAAAATTTGGGTTCATTTTAGTTTTACATTTTTATAATAAATGAATTATTTAATTTATGCGTATTTGGTTCGGGTTTGCTTTTTTATCTTAATTAAAAATAAAATCCTAAATTAATATAAAATTGTTAAAAATCCTTGACATATTCTCTACCACCGCTTTTATTATATAAAGACATATCTGGGAGGTGGGACTAATGCGTAAAGTTAAATTTATCCTACTATTATTTACTGTATTAATACCAACGTTTATTTTTTCAAATTCTTCAAAATGGAAAATATCAACACCGTTAAATGATTCTATATACGGCCATTCCGCTGTTTCGGGTGACGGTAAAATCTTCGTTGTGGGTGGTTTTTCATTAAAAAACCGGGAATGCTATTCTAACATATATATGTATCATCCTTTAAGCGGCCGGTGGCGGAAAATTTCTTCAATGCGTCGTGCTCGGGGTTTTGCAGGAGCTGCATATTATGACGGGAAAATTTTCATTATCGGTGGAAATAACATGAGGCGGACTTTGAATTCCGTTGAGATATATAATACTTCTACAGGTAGCTGGACATACGGCGCTCCAATGCCTACTTCCAGAAGAGGCTTTGCAGTTACAGAATACAACGGGAAAATTTATTGTATTGGCGGATTTAGCTTTGAGCAACGTAAAACTTTAACCACAGTTGAAGTCTACGATATTAAAAGCAATTCATGGCAAAAACTTCCTAATTTACCTTTTGCGCGTCAGGGCGCAGCCGCGGTTTCCGCAAACGGAAGAATATACGTTATGGGCGGCGTAATAGGTACATCGAGAAGTAAATCCGGGCCGGTATTTTTAAGAGATATGAATTATTTTATCATTAATTCTAAAAGCTGGCATAAAGGCCCCTCTTTAATATATGACAGATATTATTTAACAGCTATTTACCATAAAAATAAAATATACGCTATCGGTGGTATTAAAGGATTGCGTCCGGTTAATATCGTTGAGTATATTAATATTAACAACGGAAACAGATGGAGAACTGTACCTGATATGAATTTAAGTACACCGAGAAATGCTCCCGCAAGTGTATATTTAGACGGAAATATTTATACAATCGGCGGGTTAGGTTATAACGGCGCTTTAAATACAGTTGAAATCTTGCGCGTTGAATAATTAGCGTTATTGGTAAACAATATTTTCAGTTAATTCTATTACGCTTAATTCATCTAAAATATTTTTTATTTCTTTTCTTAAATTGATGATGTAAACTTTTTTGTCAGTACCCTGTATTTTTTTCTGAATAGAAAGAATACGCCCGGCTGCTGTTGAAGAAATAAATTTTACTTTTTTAAAGTTTATTTTAACTTCGTTATTGTCTTCAAGCAACGATGTAATTTCTACAAAAAAACTGTTGCATTCTTCAAAAGTTACCAAATCGATTTCTACTGTATACTCCACCATATTATCCGCCTGTTTTCATAGACAATACCAGTATGTAATTAATAAATCAAGTATTATATTTAAAAAGATAAATTTATGTTTTAGGAGGATTTATGAAAACAAGATTATTCTTTTTTATTTCGTTGTTATTGTTTAGCTTGACGGCTTTTTCTTATTCAAAAACAGTTGTGGATTATTACAATGAACTCGTTGCGTGTCTTCCTGGTTTCTCGGGTAACAAAATATATTATAGTAACGGAACATGGTTTACAACTTCAGATGCAAGGTCACAAATCCCTGTAAAGATTGTTGATTTTCGTAACGGCTATATAAAATTTATTGATTCAAGTATGGGGAATGGCTCCGTTTCAACTGAGATAGTATTGTTTAGAAATGCAAAAGGAGAATATTTTATAGGTATCAGTAATTGCAAAAGATCAGGCACATATAAGTCATATGGAATTATAATGTTTTTTCAATTCACAAAAGAAGGACGATTCGAGGTTACTCAAGATATTACATCGAAAATAAATATATACAGTTTTATTAATCCAAAAGTCTTTAAAAAATTGAAGCGGCAAGAATCATTTCTTTCAAAACATGTATTTTTGCATTACAAATTTCCACGCTTGGGTACAACGGTTTATGTAACTATTGAATATGAAAAAATATTTACTTTATCTGATAACTTATATAATAGAAAAAAGAAAATTGTAAATTTATTTTTAAAAAATATCATTAATAAAAAACTAGCTTTAAGATATGAAGACAAAACAGGTAAATTTAAAGTAATAAAGAGATATAAAAAATAATAAAATTTCTTAATTAAAAAATATAATAAGCCGTTGAAAGAATGTTAAAAATTTATTATAATATCTATTCATACGGAGGGAGTAGCTCAGTTGGTTAGAGCGTCTGGTTGTGGCCCAGAAGGCCGGGGGTTCAAATCCCCTTTCTCTCCCATTTAACCCTGTCAACTTAGGCAGGGTTTTTTTCGTTGTGATTAGCAGTAGTAATACGATAACAAAAAGTAACGCGTTGCCCGGTAATATAAACCAACCAACCTTATGACAGCTCATTTAAGCGTATGAATAATATACCTGCTTTTATGTTTTTTTTAAAAAAATGGTTGCAATTTTTACGCGTTGAATATAAAATTGCTTATAAATACTTTACCCGTGAATGTGTTCAGCGTTAATATTAAGGTTATATTATAACGCATATATTGTCCGTTATTGTGAGTAAAGTTATAATATATCGTTGTGTGAAATTGTGGAGCCTCTACTTGATCTAAAAAAACCAGTTATAAGGAATAATATGATTCCAGATAGATTATTAGAAGTAAGAACAAGAATTGTAGAAGAGGAGTAATGACTAAATCTGATATTATTTTATTTTTAAATTCAATAATTGATACTAATAAATATTATTTTTCTGTAATTGGATCAAGCTCAGGAAAAGATTATGATATTATTCTTATTGGGAAACAAATATTTGATTTCAATGATTTCAATAAAATTATTGAATTACCAAATAGAATGAGAAAGCATCTTAATGCATCTATAATTGTCAAGCATGAGCATAGATCATTATTTCAAAAACCAATTATTCATTTTTTATTTTATCCAGATTTTCGGCATCTTTATTC
>CALGPD010000321.1 GCA_937960625.1 uncultured Spirochaetia bacterium
GAAACACCCCCGGGTTTTTTTGAATTACTCTATTATACGACATGCCCAGTTTAATCATTGACGTTATAAACGCTGCCGGTACACCATGCCCGGAAACATCGCAAATTAATATACCGAGTAAATCCTCGGAAATTTCTATAAAATCGTATAAATCACCGCCTAATTTATCCAGCGGGTTATACGATGTATATATCTCGTAACCTCGAAAACTCGGCGCATGAGAAGGGATTATTCCAAGTTGAATTTTCCGCGCATAAGATAAATCTTTTTCAATTATCGCGTTGCGGTTGGTAAGTTCTTCTTTGGTTGTTTCAAGCTCTTTAATTGTATCCTGTAAGTCTTTTGTCCGCTCTTTTACTTTTTGCTCGAGATTTTGCCTTTCTTTTTCCAGCGCGTCGTATAGCTGGGCATTGTGTATGGCTGTACTGATTTGCTCAATAAAATATTCCATTCTGTTTATATCATCATCCGAAAGGTTTAGTTTTTTGGTATGTGTACTCATAAAAATTGCGCCGATAGCCTGATCCTGTACAACAATAGGGTGAATAACGTTGCTTATGATTTTCATTGCCATTGCTGCTTGGCGGTTTGCTGGGTTTTCAATGCTCTCATAATCAACTTCCGGGAAATAGATAAATTTTTTATGTAAAATTGAAACGGCAATTGCTCCGCCTCTTTTTTCATCAAGGGGAAATTTTACGTTGAATAAACTCTCTTCAATTTCTTTTAAATATTCCGGAAAGCTGACTTTATAAAACTCATAGTATTTTCTGCCTTTATCAACGAGCATAATTACAACGCCTTCAAAATTAAAAAGGTTTCTAAGTTCTGATATAATCATCTCAAGGACTTCATCTTCTTTTAAAGATGAATTGATAGCTGTAGTAACTTTTCTTATACGTGTAAACTCGTTAGTAATTTCACATTTAACCTGTTCAAGTTCTTGTTCCAGAGAGGAAATTTTATCGCAAAGTTTTTTATTTTTCTTTTCAAGTTCTTTAATCTTTTTTTCAGGGGTTAAGTTTTTATCTGCCAATGATTAAACCTTAAACATATAAAATTAAAATACTTAGTTATTATAAAATTTATAATTATACGTTTCAACGATTTAAACAAGGAAAAAATATATATATGCGGGTTTTTACAAAATTTTAATAACAAACACTTAATCCATATAAGTTAATATTTCATCAAGTGCTTTTTTCTTTGGCCCTTTTCTTTCTTTATCCGGTTTACCTATGGCTAAAAGGCTGACAAGGTGTTCGGGCGGTTTTATATCCAAAATTTGCTCAAGGTCTTTCTGATATCTTATGGGCCCGGTAAGCCATGCTGATGCATACCCAAGCGCTGTTGCAGCTAAAAGCGCGTTTTCGCACGCACCGCCTAATGATAAAATGTCAGGGTCAACCAGTTCACCGTAATTTGAATCAAGGTTGTACTTTTCTACGTATTGTGAAAAAAAAGTGTGCGTTTTCCATCCGATTACTGCAATAACTAAGGGCGCGTTTTTGAAAAACGTGTAAAAAAACTTAAACCCTTCAATCTTTCTGATATCTTCTTTATTATCAATTTGAGGGTAAAAGGATTTCAGCCTTTCATCCACTTTGTCTGCCATTTTGTCTAAAACTTCTTTATTGCGGATTGCGATAAAACGCCATTGCTGGGAGTTCATACCCGTTGGCGCTAACCTAGCCGCATCCACTATATATGCAACGTGTTCGTTTGGAACCAGGTCTGAAAGAAATTTTCTATAAGTATGCCTTTTTTCATAAAGCTTTTTAAAATCTTGTGCATTCACGTTTTTAATCCTTTACAAATTGTTTTAGTTTTTCTATTTGCTCATCATTGCCCAGAACAATGAGTTTATCTTTTTCACCGAACTCATACACCGAGCTTGGATTGTAGTGAAAACTTCCATCCGGCTTTGATATTGCGATAATTATAAGCCCTGTGCGGTGAGGAATTCTTGCATATGCAATGTTTTTTCCGATTAACTGGGATCTATCCGGAATAATTACCTCTTCAAGACGTAAAGCTCTTGATTTACCGTGTTCTGAGAAAGAGTTAATAACATCGAGAAAAGCTGTTACAGACGGTCTTAATATTAATGAGGCAAGCCTTGTTCCAATTAAACTGTTAGATGATAAAACTTTGTCCGCACCCGCATCCCTTAGTTTTTTTGCGTTGTTTTCTTCGATAGCTTGTGAAATTACATTAATATTAGGATTTCTGCTTTTTGCGGTAACGATAACGTATAAATTTTCGGTATCGCTTGGCAGAACCACAATAATACCCTGTGCTTTATGGATACCGGCAAGTTCAATAACATAATCATCCGTAGCATCTCCAAGAATGTATTTCAGACCGGCAAATTTTGAACTCAATTCATCAATTTTATCCTGATTTTTATCAATTACAACGAAACTGGTCTTAGTTTTATATAATTCTTCGATAACGTATTTCCCTGCATCACCGCCGCCGCAAACAATAATATGATTTTTTAATGATTTGATGTTTTTTTCCATTTTCTTTCTCCTATAGTTTTCGAGAAGTTTTCCCTCAAGTATAGCGGACGAAACAACGGTAATGATACCGGCTAAAAATGTATAACCGCCTAAAGCTAAAATCATGGTTAAGATTTTTCCTGCTTCTGTTTTGGGGAAAATTTTACTAAAACCGAGCGAAGTTAAGGTTATTATTGTAATGTATAAACTATCAATTGTGTTCAGGTTTTCAAGATTGGAATATAAAAAGCTGCTTATCAGGATAATTAATAAAAATGCAAGAGTTAGATAAAAAATTTTCTTTTTAAGCATATTTTAGTATTTCCGGCAACCTCGGGTTAAGATAAACTTATAAATAAAATTCCAAAACTTCAATTATCAAATAATAGATTTTTATTTGATTCTGATTTTTAAAATGTTTATGTTTAAGTCTTTATTATTTAGTTATTTTTATTAGTATTTAAACATATGTTAAAGTTATCAGGCGGGTAATGTAAATACAATGGGTAAGATTATTGACGGCAAAGAAGTTGCCAAGAAATACAGAGAAAAGATTAAAAAGCAAATTCAAGAATTGAAAAATAAATCAGGCCATACTCCGGGTTTAGCTGTTATTCTCGTTGGAGATGACCCTGCGAGTCAGACATATGTTAACAGCAAAGTCAGGATTTGTGAACTTGTTGGTATTAATTCTTACTATTATAAACTTGAGGCTGATACAAAGCAGGAAGAAATACTTGAGCTGATAAATGAACTAAATGATTCTCATGAGATTAACGGGATTCTCGTTCAACTTCCTCTTCCCAAACACCTTGACGAAGGTGAAGTAATTAACCAAATCGAACCGTATAAAGACGTTGACGGATTACACCCATATAACGTAGGGTCTTTGTGGGCAGATTTTGAAGACTGCTTATGTCCGTGTACACCCGCGGGTATTATTGAACTTTTAGATTATTATAAAATTGAAACTCAAGGTAAACACGTTGTCATTATTGGCAGAAGTAATCTCGTTGGCAAACCTCTTGCCGGTTTATTTCTACAAAAAAAGCGTAACGCTACGGTAACAATTTGCCACAGTTGCACAGAAAACTTGGCTGAAATGACCAAAAAAGCAGATATTCTGGTTGCTGCTGTTGGTAAACCCGGTTTAGTTAAAAAAGAAATGATAAAAAAAGACGCTGTTGTTATCGATGTTGGAATTACCCGTGTTGATGACAAAGGCTCTGAAAAGGGCTATATAATTTCCGGGGATGTTGATTTTGAGGATGTGAAGCCTAAAAGTTCCTGGATAACTCCAGTCCCCGGAGGAGTGGGGGCAATGACAACGACCATGTTAATGCATAACACGTTGAAAGCATTTAAAAAGTACACAGCATATTTATAGAATTAAGGGAGATTTCATGAAATGCCATGTTTGTAATAAAAAAAATAAATCCGGAACAGGAATATGCGTACATTGCGGCGCAAAACTGCCTATTGATACAAGTGTAAGTGAAGACAGCAGAAACGTTGTTGACAGCTATAAACTAAGAATCAGCAAACCGTTATTAATCGGAATAATTTCCGTAGCGGTAATTGTTTTAAGCATTTTAATTTATTTAATGGTCAGGCCGAAAAAAGATTCGAGCGGGCAGATTATCAATGATCAAAATAAAATTACAATCAAACAAAAAAAACAAAGCGGTAATGTAATTATTACTCAAAACAAACAAACAACACAGGAAACCGAAACCGTTGAAAACACAACGAAGAAAACCGAAGCCATAAAAAACGAAAAAGGCAAGGTTTTAACCGCGGTTGTTAAGGAATACCGGTTACGTATACGCAGCCGTCCGTCACTGCGCAGCGCCATAGTTGACCACCTTCCCAAAGGCGCGGAAGTGGTTATTATCGCTAAAACGAATAAGGTTAAAATACGCGTTGGCAGTAGATACTTAACCGGAGTGTGGTATAAGATTAAGTGGGAAAAAGACACAAAAGACGGCAAAGTTAAAACCGTTAACGGATGGGTCTGGAGCAGCTACCTTGAAATAAAAAAATAATCTGATTATTAGCTTCAAACTATAGCTAGAATTATTTTAATTATATCAGGCTAAAAATTATTATTTAGAAAACTAAATAAAATTCAGTTATTGATTTTTATATTGTAATGAACTATAATGTAACCATATTGAAATGACTATGGTCATAGGAGTTATATATGGTAATTAAGGCCGGAGATTTTAAAGCAAAGTGTTTAAAATTAATGGATCATGTAAAAGAATTTCATGAAGAAATAATTATAACCAAACGGGGAAAACCCGTTGCCAAACTCATTCCCGTTGAAGACAATGAAAAGCGAAAAACCACTTTCGGCTTTTTAAAAGACTCTGTAAAAATAAATGAAGATATAATTGTACCAATTCACGATGTAGAATGGGATGCGTTAAATTGATAGTCTTAGATACTCATATCTGGATAAAATACATAAATGGAGATGAAAAACTTAAAAAATTATCCGGAATAATTGATAAGGCTAGTGAAACATCAGGCATCAGGGTTTCCTCAATATCAATATGGGAAATTGCAATGCTTGAAAAACTAAAAAAGATTAATCTATCAAAAAGCATTGATGAATGGATTAGTTTAGCGCTTTCATTACCCGGACTGAGAATAGAATATATCAATCCTAAAATAGCTATTGATAGTACAAGGTTACCGGATTTTGAACATAAAGACCCGGCAGATAGAATAATCATTTCTACAGCAAGATACCTTGATGCGAAGTTAATTACATTGGATAAAAAGATTTTAGATTATTCAAAAAATGGTTATGTTAAAACTTTGGATTTTTAGCTATTTGTGGGTGAAACATTTGATAACAATAATTCTCACATTTATTATTTAGAGAGTGTCAAATTTATAATTATTACATGCTATATTTCTAATATTAAAACTTTACCTGGCGCCTTTAGACTTTAAAAACTCAATAATTTCCTCATTACCTTCGGTTTTTGCCCGTTGGAGTATAGTATTACCCGTTGCGTTTTTTGCATTAACGTTTGCGCCCTTATTAACGAGGTATCTGATAATTTTCATTCTTTTTCTGGATATTGCAAACATTAAAGGGGTATATCCGTTTTGTATATATAAACCGCCTTTTATAGCACTATTCACATTTGCTCCCTTTTCTACCAGATAGTATATAACCCTGTTCGATGCAAACATAACGGACAAAATCAATGCGGTAAATCCTTTTTTATTCCTTAACTCCAAATTCAATCTTTTTCTAACGAGATATTTAACAATATTGTATCTGTTTTTTAAACACGCAAGCATTAACGCGGTCCAGCCCGTATTGTCCCTGGCTTTTAGATTAGCGCCCTTTCTATGCAGAAATTTTAACATTTCAAAATACCCAAATTTTGAAGCAAATAAAACCGGCGACATTCCGTTTATATCTTTCACGTTCACTTTTGCGCCTTTGTTGGCAAGAAGACGGACAATGTTTGAATATCCGGATTTTGCTGCCCAGATTAACGGTGTCATTCCGTTTTTAGCAATTAGATGTATATTAGCATTTCTGGAAATTAGCAGTTTTACTATTCTATATCTGCCCTTCATACAAGCAAACATTAAAGCTGTCATTTTATTATTTGTCATTACATCGATTTTAGCTCCGGCATTTAATAAATAATTCATTATTTTAGCCCTGTTAAAAAAAACAGAAACCATTAATGCATTTACACCGGCTTTATTCTTATATTCAATGCTTACTCCATGGCTAATATATGATTTAACTTTCCGTAAGTTTCCCTTCCTGACTTCTTCTAAAAAATTATCATTAGCAAAAGCATTTATTGCTATGCATATTAAAAAAATTGATACTATAAAAAATTTTACTTTTGTTTTCATAAATATTTGACACTCCATTTATAATTTGGAATAAAACAAAGACTACCACAGCGGATAAATATATTTAATTAGTTTTATTATTAATTAAATCCCGAGTCAAGAGATAAAAATATAATTTAAAA
>CALGPD010000322.1 GCA_937960625.1 uncultured Spirochaetia bacterium
TTTCCTTCGAGCTTTCCTTCGAGCTTTCCTTTTTCAAGCCCTTCCATTTTTGCCTGCTGTATTAATGTTGAATGATCACGCTGCCATTTCAATCTCGCTTCATATAAATCTCTCATTTTATCATTATTAGTAAACTTTTTATATTCTTCATGCGCAATGAATATTTCCGGTTTTGAATCTAAAACGCCTTTCATTTCATCCTCCTTTTCCAAACCTTCAAGAGTTAAATATTTAAACCAAAATTTTAAATCATCATTTAAGTCTTTAACACTTTCGCGAAATTTTGTAATTTCAAGAAAATGCAGCTGAAAATGTCCGGTTAATAAAATGTTTTTGTTTTTATACTCATAAGGTAAAAAACACGTATGAAAATTATTTAACTCTTTTATAAGGTTAAAATCAAGAATATTTATACAAATAACGGGTTTTAATTCAAAATAATTTTCACTTTGCTTTAATTGCCCGCTGTATAATTTTGCCCAGTAATATAAAGTTCTATGTTTATATCCGTTTTGCTCTGTTAATTGAACTTCTATATTTATAATTTCACCATTAACATCCCTGGCTTTCAGGTCCAAAATTGAAAATTTATCCTCCGTAAATTCCTGTATATTAAACGGATTAAGAATTTCAATTTCAGTTACCTGTTCCATTTCTGCATCCTGCAAAACAGCATTAATAAAAGAAATTAATAAATCTTTAGTTTCATCACGGCCGAATATGTATTTAAAAACAACGTCTTTAAACGGATTAATATAGTCATTCATATATAAAAATTAATAAAAAATTTGCATATAAATAATTTTTAATATATTGTTTTAAAAAAATTATTGAAGTTTTTAACAATTTTATTACCCCGTTAGTATCAGTAAATTAAAAATGCAGCAAATAATTATTAAACTGACAAACAGGGAATCCCCTTTGAACGACGATAAAAATTGTATAAAACTCTGCTTCGGTTTTTTTAAAAATACAAACACATTTTCAAATTTTTTTCATATAAATCAACATTTCTTTCACATTATTGACTATTAAAACTAAAATACTATAATAAATATAGAAATACATACTTAAAAAGGAGAAAGAATAATGGAGTATCACGAACCATATGAAAATTTAACGCCTCTTGCAAGAAATATTAACCGTGCAATCAATAGTTTAAGGGAAGAACTTGAAGCAATTAACTGGTACAACCAACGCGTCGTAGTTTCAGATGATAAAGAACTTGCTGATATTATGGCTCATAACAGAGACGAAGAAATCGAACACGCTTGTATGGCATTAGAATGGCTGAGGAGAAACATGCCCGGTTGGGATGAAAATTTAAGAACGTATTTATTTACTGATAAACCCGTTACAGAAATTGAGGATGCTGAAGCCGGGGGCGAAAATGAAGGCGGCACCGGAGGTTCAGGGTTGGGAATTGGAAAATTATAATAAAATACATATCTAGGAGGAAAACATGGATATTTTAAAAAGAAGCATAGCTCCAATCACAGATAGTGCTTGGGATGAAATAGATGATATGGCAAGAACAATTATAAAAGCAAATTTATCCGCTAGAAAATTCGTAGATATTAAAGGCCCTTACGGTTGGGATTACGCGGCAGTTACAACGGGAAGGCTGGGAATATACGGCGGAAAAAAGGAAAAAGATGTTTGCTATGGTATTCACACAGTTCATCCTCTAACAGAGTTGAGAAAATCTTTTTCGTTAAATATCTGGGAGCTTGACAACGTTGTAAGAGGCGCAAAAGACATTGAACTCGATGCTCTGGTAGATGCAGCTAAACAGATTGCGCATTTCGAAGAAAACGCCATATATAACGGTTTTCAAAAAGGAAGTATAAAAGGCTTTAAAGAAGAACTGCAATATGACCCTATAAAATTAACGGATGACAAAAAAGAAATAATAAAAGCGGTTTCAGGAGCAGTTAAAACTCTAGTTAACAATTCTGTTTCAGGGCCATATGTTTTAGTCGTTTCTCCTGATATATGGGAGCTAATATCTAAATACACTGAGGGCTACCCTTTAACAAAACATCTTAATGAAATTCTTGAGGGTGGAATTATATTAGGCCCGGCGATTGACGGAGCTTATCTCGTTTCTAAAAGAGTCGGTGACACGGAATTAACAATTGGTGCTGATTATTCAATCGGCTATGAAAGCCATGATTCTGAAAAGGTCAATTTATTCATCGCGGAATCTTTTACTTTCCGGATTTTAGATCCATCAGTTTTTATACGCTTTGAAATATAAAAAAAAGCAGGGGATTTCCCTGCTTTTTCTATTTAATCTATTTTTTAATACCTTTTAGCTTTTCTTCTTTAGGTGGAGTAAAGCTGCCTTTTTTGGATTTGGTTTTTGGATTAAGGTTTTTAACTTCAATTTTTGGTTTATTTTTATTTGAAGGCATAGCAGAGCTGGGAATCATTGCGACGCCTAAATCCACAATAATTTCAACCCTTCTATTTTTAGCGCGCCCTTGTTTCGTATCATTTGAAGCAATACTTTGCGAATCGCCTTTGCCTTGTGTTTTAATTTTTGATGGTTTTAAGCCATATCTAACGAGTAAATTTTTAACATTTAACGCCCTTCCCATGGAATATGCATTTAAATCAGGATAGCGTTTTTTCGTACTTGCAAGTTTAGGCGGAATATTATCAGTATGCCCTACTACAGTAATACTGTAACTCGGGTAGTATTTTAAATACCGGCAGATTTTATACAAAACCCGCCTTATTGATGCATCAGGATATAATTGAGAAAAGTTAAAAGGAACCGTGAAAACGACCTTTTTGTTATTTACTTTAACTACAACTTTACCAGTATTTATTTCATTTCGTAAAAACTTATTAATATCAGGGGTTTTTGCCCCTGACATATTTACGGATAATATTGAAATTATAAAAACTGTAAGAATAAAAAATAGTACATTTTTCTTAATCATTTATTTCTCCTTTTTTTAAAATCTGCCGAAAATCTAAATAAGTATAATTGAAAAGTAAATATGTTTTATAAAATACTTTAAAATTATTATTAATATTTCTATAAATATAAAAACGAAATTTAAATTTTATTCTTGACTTTAAACAACGTAAAACTATAATGTAGATAAGAAAGTAAATTAGTTTTTTTGATAAATCTTGGAGGAAAAATGGATAAGCCAAACATACAACCAAACCCTACATCAGGAAATATGAATACAAATGCCAATGTAAATGTTACAACAAACACGAATCAACAAAGTACAACAGTGAGAACAAGCAGTATCACTAAACCAGCGAATATAAGCGATAATATTCAAATAGGCAGAATTAACTTTAAAGTTGCTCAAGAAATTTTAGACGCAAAAAAACATTTTTCAGTAAAATACTGGAATGACAACATCGTTTACCTTGCTACATTTAATACACAGGTTAGTGTTTCTTATAAGCAGGCAGTTGAGCAAATAAATTATGCAGGTTCATAATTTAAATTAAAATCAGCCATTTTAAACTACAAATAATACATTTAAAAAACAAAAAAGCCGGAAATATATCCGGCTTCATTTATTGTTATTTAATATCTAATCTCTTTGGGTTAACCAATCACAAACTTTCTGCCAATATTGCATACTGGTTGGAGCATAGGCAAAACTAACATGCCCGCCAGGAATTACCCAGAAATCTTTATCTTTTGAGCCTATCAAATCCATAATCGCTGTTGAAGATTCCCTGGGAACGAGGTTGTCATCTTCCCCGGCAATATTTAAAAACGGCATATCTATATTTTTCAACTCAACTTTTCTTCCGTTTATTTCCATTTGGCTTTTTATTAAATTATTGGTTTGAAAAATATCCTTTAAATACTTTAACATTACCTGCCCCGGAACATCCACATTATCATTTACCCATTTTTCAGCAAGAGCGTATGCGTTAACAAACTTTTCATTATGTAAATTATCATAAAAATTTGAATTCTTACGCATCTCGCGGAAAGGATACATCATAATGACACTGTAGCGGATGAGTTTTGCAGGCATATTACCGAAAAGGTCAATAGTTTTAGTAATATGGAAAAGTTCTTCGGATGCCCATAATGCGAGTAAACCGCCATGATCAGCATCCATGGGAAGAGTAAGTGTAATTAAATTCTTAATTTTTTCTTTATGCAAAGGGGTATAAATTACCGAAAGATTTCCTCCCATACACCATCCGAACATATTTATTTTATCAACACCGGTAGATTCCCTTATATAATCCACGCAATTGTTAATATATCCGTCAATATAATCATCCATTGTTAAATATTTATGCTCGGACCCGGGTTCGCCCCAATCAATCATATAAACATCAAAACCCTGTTTTTTACAATACTCGATAACACTAAAATTAGGTATTAAATCTAAAATATAAGGTTTATTAATCATGGCATACACAAATAACAAAGGGGTTTTCTTGGTTATTTTATCTTCAGTAACGTATCTTCTTAAAACAATACCGTTTTCTTCAAAAACTTCCTCATAAGGAGTTAATCCGACTTTAGGTAATTCCTCGGGGTCAATTAACATTTCGAATCTATAAGACGGAAGCAAATCCATCCATGTTGTGTGTTTTAATCTTGCGGGAATCGTTTTCAATTCATGGATAAGAACATTAGTAAATTTTTCACTGAAAGTCTTTGCTATGTCGAAAACTTCTTCGGGTTTCTCAGGTGTTTTCATATTATATGCTCCTGATATTTAATATTTATGATAATAGATTTTTACCTTAAAAAAAGATTTTTTGCAAGAAAAAAATTAATAAATATGTCATAAAAACTGTGGAAAATTATTATTAGGATAATTATATTTCATAATTCTATAAAATAATGAAAAAATCATACATTAAACCATATTAATTTCATATTTAAATAAAAACTATTATATTTAATATTAATAAGTTGAATTAATATAAGAATATTTTAGATACATTAAGGGAAAGCATGAAATATTTCAAAATCTCAATCGTTGTATTATTATTATTAATTTTTTCTTCAATTTTATCCGGGGCGGAAAAACAGAAAGATATTCGGTATAAAGTTTCAATTAGTAATTTTAATGCAAAAAAAATTCCTACATCAATAAATTATTTTAAATCTTCTCTTCCACGCAGCATAAGAACGGTTTTAAGAAAAAACCATGAAGTCATTTACAGCAGCAAGAACATTAACTTAGAAAAGCTTAAAGATAATAATTTCGATTTACAAATCAAGGGCTGGCTGATAAAAAGAAAAAATGATTTTATTGTAGAATTTTTTGTAATTAATGTTAAAACAAATTCATTACTCATTCTCGCTGATATTACCGGTGACGCAGACAGAAGAATTTTCGACCTCGTTGATACTATGGTTAAAAATTTAAACCGTATATTAAAAAAACCCATATCCGAACTTCAGAAGAACCCTGAAATTATTAGTATTGACAGAAAAGGTAAAATTTCACTAAAAAAACTTGCAGGCGCGGACCTCGATAATAGAAATCTTATAGGTGTAAATTTGAGCAAACTAAACATGTCCGGTGCAAGTTTTAAAAATGCAAATCTTTCAAAATCAAAATTTATAAACGCGGATTTAACTAATGCAAATTTTTCCGGAGCGAACTTATCAGGCGCGGACTTATCCGGAGCAAAATTAAAAGGCGCAATTTTTACAAAAGCAAACCTTACTGATACTACAATCAAAAAAACTGATCTTTCAAATATAAATTTTTCAGGGGTTAACCTTGAAAAAGCAAATTTAACGGATTCAGATTTATCATTTACAAGCTTCAATAAAGCAGAACTTTCAAGAACTAACTTAAACAATACTGTTTTATACAAAACGAATTTCACAGGCGCAAAAGGCCTTGGAAATGTTGGAGATATAAATATAGGTTTACAGGGTATGTTCGGGGCTTACGGATGGTTTACTGTAGAAGGAAGAATTTATAAAAACTTCTTCGTTGGCATGAAAATAGGCTATGCGCAGGACACAGAAAATTCCGAGTTAAAAAATCTCCCTATTTTTATAACAGCAACGTATTATCTTTTCGACTATTCCACTTTCTCAAAACCTGTTTTCCGTCCTTATATTTCTATCGGTATGGGATATAGAATAGGATTAAGCGAAGAAAGCTCGGATGGTTTCATCAGCGCTTTATACATAGGGGCTGAATTATTCCTTGCTACACGGTTAAGTATATATGCTGACGGCGGCGCGTTTTATAACGGATCAACTTTTTATCCTACTGTTGGAGCAGGATTGAGAATACACCTTCCGAATATTGCCAGCACGCAAAAACTCATTGTATCCAATACAAGAAAAGTCAGTGAAAAAGTTAAACAAAAAACAAAAAAATCAAAAACCGAAGATTTTAAATTTCTCGCTGTTAAAGTCGGAATTGGTATGTCATACCTTTTACAGTCAACAGAAGAGGAAATATCAGATAATATGAAATTCGGATTTAAACTAATTTCATATAGTATAGGAGCAAGATTCTTCTATCTCTGGAAAAACTCTTATGGAATTATAGCAGATATTGAATATCTTGATATCGGAGGCGCTCAACGCAATGATGAAACCAACGGTACGCACGGTGTTACTCATATTCACTATGTTTCATTTAACGTTTTATTCGGTTTAAAATTTTTCGAAAATTTTTATTTCGGAATAGGGGTTTATCTTGGAATTCCGGTCGGGGCCCAGGTTAAATACACAGAACCTTATGAAAGTGAAGCTGATATATATGAAATGTATAAACGCCTTGATTTCGGCGGAATGTTTACAATTACATACATGTTCCATTTTAAAGGTTTTTCATTGTTCTTTGGAATGGATTTCAAAATGAGTATATTAAGTGTTTATAGAGAATTGGACACTATGCTCGTTCCTGAAGATTATGCAGTCAGAAATATCGCGATACTTATCAACATTGGCTTTGGAATGTAAAGATAAAAGAATTCTTCCGATTTTTGATAAAATTAAATTTTTAAAATTTATATTTAATTTTAATAATAAA